>CALDGT010000373.1 GCA_937942935.1 uncultured Chloroflexota bacterium
GGAAAAACGGACATTGAAAGCACCCATCCCCCCACCTGCGGAAATGGTGCAGTTACAACTGCCTCTGTAGAAAATGATAGGCTAAGGATAGGTGTGTGCGCTTTGTACACGTATACAAAGCGTAAACACCACATTTTTTAGCCTGTTAAAAATCAAAGGAGTGTTGCGGTGAATCAAGAAATTTTTTTAGACTTTGGTAATGCGTTGTGGAAATGGACAATGCCCAGCTTGAATATCGAATCCAGTGAGCTACATGCCTTATTCCCGTTAACATCCACCCAGTGGAATCAGGCGGTGGGGCGGGTCAATAAATCACCTGTGGGGTTTATCCGTGTGAATGGTGTGCCGTATGTGGTGGGCGATGCGTCACAACGTTATGGCATCCCCACCAAACCGTTTGGTGCATCCCGTTATATCCCCGAATATTATGGGGTTGGCGTGTGTTATGCGATTGTCGCCAGCATCATGCAAGCCTATGAAGCTACACCAAAATCGAAGCGCCCATATACCCCCACCATTAGCAAACAAATCACCTTGTATGGGTCACATGCACCGGGTGATATTGATTATGTCCCATACATGAAATCTGCAACCATCGGCAATTGGGATGTGGAATATATGGGACACTCTTTCAAGTTTCGCATCGCGCAGGTATACCCATTTGATGAGCCGTTAGGCGGGTTTAGCCACTTTGTATTGACGAATGAGGGTGACCCCAAGAAGAAGAACCCGATTGAAAAAATCACGACATTGGTCTTAGATATTGGTGGGAAGACCACCGATAGCGTGCCTATTGATGCAGATGCTCAAATTGATGTGAGCGCCATGTCCAGCGAAAGTAGTGGCATTAATGATGTGATGGATGCTTTTAAGAAAGCCTTACGCGCCAATAATGCCCAATTTTTCCAGAATACCGACCAGATTGTTATTCGGCGTTTGAACAAAGCCTTCATGTCGGGTGTGTATACAGGCGGGGGCAAACAAATTCCGTGTCATAAAGAGG
>CALDGT010000374.1 GCA_937942935.1 uncultured Chloroflexota bacterium
TGCAGAGCATCATCCACAATATGCCGTCATTCCCCCAATGGATGAAGCCAAGCGGCTGATGATTGCAAGAGTCCCCATGCGCGATCCAAAAGATAACCGCCGTGTGATTACACCTCTCAATTTGTGGGAGACTTTTTATAAAATTTATATTGAATCCACACGTAACATCAATAGTGCGTTAAATGATTTGCGTATTAGAAATATTGATTATTGGCTGGGGGCACTTGTGCCACCTAGCACTCAAGCTGACCAAGAAACACAACTCGCTATTCACGAAACTGCCAGTGTCTTAAATGAAAAAGCACGAGATGTCCTTATTCCATCTAATGAGCGCAAGCCAAAGGGAAGTCCAGAAGAAGATGCTTATGACCTCACTGCCACCGGTAAGCGCCTGATTGATAAGCAATTGGGTGTTATTGCCAGTGGGGGAGGCAGAAAAGGGGGGGATTATACCACAGCCCTCACCAAATTTTTGAATCTCCATATTCAACGTTATAAGGCATATATGCTGGCGTATTTGTCTAATGAGCTAAATGGAACAGAGAGTAAAAATGATATAGAGGCAAAAACAGGCAAATTGGGGTGGGTAATTGCGGTTTGCACAGAATTTAAGGCTATTTTTGCACAAGTTTATGAAACGCTTAGTCGGGTGATTACGGGTGCAGGAGATGCCTTTTTGCAAGCCCAACGGGCGGGGATTAATAATCAGTTGAACAATGCCCAAACAGAAATGATGAACAAGCGCACCGAAACCCGCGCCTTTTTGGGTGGAAAATCATCCGCTATTGCTACACAAGAAGCCTATATCGCCGCGGTTCAGCAATATATAGAATTTTATCGGCGCGAATTTACGATTGAAGCCATTGTCAGAATTGCCCATGAATTGCGTGAGTTTACCGATAAAATTCTTAATGAACTTAATCGGTGGGCAAAAATTTTGGTTATAGACCCTCAAGGCATTTATCCCCGTATCTATGATGGGAGGGAAGATGTCGCCAGCGACCGTATTAAAGCCAAAGAAGTGCAAAATCATAATGTGATAGATGACCCTGCTTGGGAAAAAGAACGTTACGATAGTTATGTGAATCCAGAGGTACGTGTTATGTTTGCGCGGGCATGGGCATGGGAGACCAATATTCGTAAGCTAGATGGTGTAGATACTTTTGTTATTGATGTCAAGCTCAATAATCAACTACTCACCCGCGATATGCAAGGCAGATGGTCAGATGATAATCTGGATTTATTATTGGAATATTGTCGTAGTATTTTTCGCCGTGCATTGAGTGATGTTACATTACTCGAATATCTTCGGACGAAAAAATTCCCCGAACCCAAAGAACTCGCTGATTTGTTGTATCAAAATATGTCTTATCTATTGGCATTTAATATTGATACCTCTACCACTGTCCGTAATGTTTTATTGGCGCAACATCGCGGTGTCCCAGAATCGCAACGCTACCTAAAAGAAGTTTATGATGAACTGGGTGCAAATTTGGGTTTGGGCAACTTGCGCCAGTCAGAATCTGCATCACAAACCACTTATACATCGGCAGACCCGTTCCGCCTAACGGTGTTAAGTGTTGTAGAGGCAATTAATATGCGCCAAACACATGCTTATCAAGAATGCCTAGAGACCTATTTGGCACGTCCCTATGATTACCGTCAGTCGCAACATCTATTTTTGGCAGAAATTAATGCTGTAGATTTTGAGCGACGCCTGCTCGAACTCAATCGTGCAGGGGAAATTGAGCAAAAGAAACGCTTATTACAAGATAAAGTGGTGTTGCTCCTCGAAAATAAAGCCGATTTGCTCAACTTTTTAATGCTATTATGCTTTGGGGTGGTGAAACAACATACCTACGAAGACCCAAGCGGTGTCAGTTATTTTTATGCTGTAGAATGCCCATCTGATGATCGTCGTAAACAAGGACAAACCGATTACTGGCATTTGACCGATAAAACGAATGACCCCAAATTGCTCGATGCGACTAGTCGTTATGTATTGGTAGGCAGAGATTATCGTAATGATGATGATGCTATTCCCAAAGAGCGCATTATGACATATTTAAACTTTGTTCAAGATGCAGAACTAGAAGACCGTGCAAATCGAGATGCGCTGGCGCTAGAAGATAAAGAATTACGACGCTGGCTAGAACAATTTATGCCCCCGCTTGATGCAGAGGGAAATGAAATTTTATCAAGTTGGACTGTAGAAGATGATGCAAACTTCATTCGGGTGGCACGTCGTGTCGTGATCCATGATGTATTGATGGATGTAGCGCTCTATATGAAAGACCAATTACGGGAGCTACAAGACAAACTTATCCGTATTACAAAAGGGACAGAAAGTTCTAATGCGCGTATGTTAGCAGAACTCCATGCCCAAGAAGAATTTGATTTTTATACAGTATCTATCTTAGCATTGCAAGATGAAGCCAATAAATATCGTGACAATGTACGCCGTGATTGGGAACAGAAAACAGGCAAACGCTAAAGATGATATATAAACGAGGTGAAATCATGCACCCAACAAAACGACAACTGTATGGGGCTATTTTGTGGCTGATAATATTCGCATTCATGATTACCGCTATTGAAACACCCTTTAGCATGGCTCAGGATGATAGTAATGACGGGTTGGCTATCGATACCACGTCCCAAGCACGCGACAGAAGTGGTAATGTTATCATTAGCCCCACAGGGCAAGGATTGGCGACTGTCACCATCCGTTTGACGGCACAAGATTGTCCATCTATCCCACGCGAGCGCCCGGTGGATGTGGTGCTGGTGATTGATATTTCGGGTAGCATGAGTGACTCGGCAGGCACCATTACGCGGATTGATGCCCTCAAAAATAGCTCTGTTCCGTTTCTATCGCGCTTCAATTTTTTGCCCGATGACGATGGCATCCCCAACCCGCAAAGTGACCAAATTGGGATTGTTACTTTTGCCAGCGATGTGACACTCGACCTCAATTTTAGCCGTGAACTTAATACAGTGAATGATGTCATTCAAGCCTTACAAATTGGCGGTGGTACACAAATGGCGGGCGGTGTTCGCCAAGCACGCTACTTATTAGAAGGGCGCGAATCTCTGCCCGGTTCACCAACCCCCAATAGTATTGGGGGCGCATATCCTGTTATTGTTATCCTTACCGATGGCATACCCGATGATGGCGCAGAAATCCGCGAAGAAGTGCGTCTGGCGCGGATTAGTATGCCAGAATTGCAAATTGCCACCATCGCATTTGGTAGCGAGGCAGACCGCGCATTGATGCGCGATATTTCTGACCCCAATAAATTTTTTGAACCCACCACAGACCAAGAGTTACTCCTCGCCTTCGATACAATTGCGAGTCGGGTGCAACCACGGCTTGCCGCCACAGGAACACGGCTTGAATATGTCTTGAATAATGGGTTTATTTTTGGCGATACACTCTCTATATCGCCACCACCAACCACACTCACCACCAATAGCATTATTTGGGATGGAATTGGCGATATTTATGGTGGCGATGAATTGATTTTTTCGTTTGAGGTGAATGCTCTAGTGGCTGGAACAAGCCCCGCTGGTACATTGAACATCTCTTATTTTTCTTGTGACGAAACAACACCCCGGCTTATTCAGAACAATGCCCCTTT
>CALDGT010000375.1 GCA_937942935.1 uncultured Chloroflexota bacterium
TAGTGGCGGGGCTTTGGCGCGTTGGGCATTTGAAGGTGCAGAGGTGATTATTGTCCTTGCTACTAGTGGCGATAAGGGAAGTGAAGACCCCGAAATGACCCATGAACGCCTTATCGAAATTCGTGAGGTAGAAGAACGCAATGCCGCCCGTGTTTTGGGGGCAAAAGATGTTATCTTTTTGCGTTATCCAGATGGTGAGTTGCAACCCACTTTGGAACTTCGCAAAGAACTTACACGCCTTATCCGCATGAAAAAGCCCGATATTGTCGTCACCTGTGACCCGACTGTTTTTTGGATGGGGACGACTTATATTAATCATCCAGACCATCGTGCGATTGGTGCGGCAACACTTGAAGCTGTATTCCCTACAGCGCGTGACCGCTTGAATTTTATTGAAATGGAGCGAGATGAAGGATTAACAACACATAAGGTAAAATATGTGTATTTGGCGGCACCTAATGAACCAACCATATCTATTGATATAACCGCGCATGTAGATACAAAAATTGCCTCATTGCGCGAGCATAAAAGCCAAATCCCAGATATGGATGGGATGGCACAACGGGTAAAGGAGCGCAGTGTTGACCCACAATCGCCTCCAGATGCGCCCCGCCATATTGAACGGTATCGTGTGTTTACATTAGCATAGATTGATTCACATAAAGGAAAATTATCATGATAGATTTTAAGTCCGAAGCAGAAGCTATCCGTGACCAACTTATCGCCCGACGACGTGATTTTCATCAACATCCAGAATTAGCTTTCCAAGAAGTGCGGACATCGGGTATTGTCGCCGATGAACTTCGTAACTTGGGATTAGAAGTGCAAACAGGGGTTGGTAAAACAGGTGTTGTCGCCATTTTGGAAGGCGATAAACCCGGTCCCACAGTGCTTGTCCGCGCCGATATGGATGCTTTGCCTATTCACGAAGAAAATCAGACGGCGTATGTGTCTGAATATGCGGGCAAAATGCACGCTTGTGGTCATGATGGTCATACAGCGATTGCGTTAGGTGTAGCACAAATCTTTGCGAAATATCGGGATAATCTCAAAGGGCGTATTAAATTTGTGTTTCAACCTGCTGAGGAAATTGGGTCTGGTGCGACAGCCATGATTAAAGATGGTGCATTAGAAAGCCCGCGCCCAGATGTGAGTTTGGGTTTGCATCTTTGGAATTCAATGCCATTGGGTACATTGGGTGTGGCAGATGGTCCCGTCATGGCGGGGTCATCGAGCATGACAATTACCATCACTGGTAAAGGTGGTCATGCCGCTATCCCGCACAGTTGCATTGACCCTGTGCCTGTGGCGGCGCAGATGATACTCGCATTTCAGACTATTGTGTCGCGCAATGTTAGCCCACAAGATAGCGCGGTTGTTTCGATCACCAAAATGAGCGCCAGCCATGCTGATAATATTATTCCCGAACAAGTTCAATTAGGTGGTACAATCCGCTTTTTCCGTGTCGAAATTCGTGATTTGATGGAACGCCGTATCCGCGAGATTGCGACAGGTATCGCCACTGCAATGAATTGCACCGTAGATTTCCATTTTCATCATGCGACTATCCCTGTCATCAATAATCCAAATGTGAGCGCCAAAGCCCGCGAGACATTCAAAAAACTTGTCCCTATGGAGATGATGGTCATGCAAGAACCCACCACAGGCGCGGAAGATATGTCATATTTTATGAACGATATTCCGGGTATGTATTTTTTTGTGGGTTCTGCGAATGATGAACGTGGTTTGAATTATGGACATCATCACCCTAAATTCGACTTTGATGAAGAAGTGTTGCCATTGAGTGTTGCGTTGCTGGCATCGGCAGTCGCGGATTATGT
>CALDGT010000376.1 GCA_937942935.1 uncultured Chloroflexota bacterium
AAGATAATCCAGAGATGTTTATTCAAAATACTCAAACAAGTTTTTCAAGGTCATCGGCGGCGCGGCGCATATCGAGGAAGATTAAGCCCAATTTCGCCCCTTCGCGCACGAGTGTGGTTAAAACGGCTTCTTCACCAACTGCCATCAAGATGACATAACCGTTTTTGCCTTTGATATACACTTGCTCCAAAAGCCCACGACCCAATTCACTTGAAATCCGCTCACCGAGCGATATCATAGCCGCCGACATCGCTGATACGCGGTCTTCTTCAACGCCTGCTGGAAGCGATGATGCCATAATCAAACCATCTACGCTCACCACCGCAGAGGCTTCAACTTCTGGTGTTGTTGCTTGCAACTCACGCAGACGGTCTACCATTAATGCAGTCCGCGATTTCGCCATAATCTTCTCCTCATGAAGTGCCAAAGAGCCAATTCTATACGGTGGAGTGTTTCCCACAACATGCCTATATTATACTAAACCTACAACAATCGGCAAGGCATTAAAGGCTAACTGGCTTATTTTGGTGAATTTGTGGGGCAGATAGAATATATCCTACAAGATAAATCGGTGATGCAACAAATAAATAATTTGCGCCTTCCCAAATTGCAAAATCGAATTTGAGAAAAAATAACTCCGCAAGGCTCATAATTAGGGCTGGCATGAGGATACATATCCATCCCCAAAATAACCATGAAAGAATGGTGGGTTTGAGATATATCAGTGTCAATACCCCTGTAATCGCGCAAAGTATGACACCGATGATGAGAACCGTCGAGTTAATAAATGGTTTTGGCAATAGGATAAGGTGCAATGGTGAATAAAATCCATCTGTCATCAACATAAATAATCCATGTAAAAGAAATCCTGTGGCAGTTGAAATAACGCCAAACAGAATTCCTTGCCTAATATTTTGCTTGCCAATGAAAACACCGAGCAAAATCCCTAAATAAAAAAAATTAATCCGTGATGTGATGAGAAGCCCAGTCAAAATGGCGACCAGATAAAATTCGAGACTTGTCTTTAGTATGATGCGATGAGATAAAAGAATTGCGACAACAAAAAATATGCCAAGTGCTACCATATCTGAGCCAACAACCGATATTTCCCAAAATATCAGAGATGACATCCAGAAAAGCAAAAATAGATTTGCTTTTGCGTATTCTCCACTATATCGCTTGATGATTAGCCCACCCAACAAAAGACTAGCTGGGGTAAAAAGTGCATAAAGATGAAAAGCGACAAATGGTAACGAGATTAATGCCCATCCGGGACCGGGGCTAATCGGATTACCTAAGTATGTTTTAAGATGGTAAGCTGATTCGCCTCTAAGTATTCCTTCACCAACAATAATAAGATTGTCATCTTGGTCAGAACCGCGCAATTCAGTCTTTAGGGCATCTGCACGCGGGTAAATAACAAGGTTCACAATAATCAGGGCAATGACAAGGATTGCAAATACACTCATCCGATTCAGAAAGTTTGAAATCATATCCCATTTTTTTGTAATGAGATAAATGCCAACCAATGCACCAAGGAGATATAAGCCGATTCCAATCAACAATAGTTGTTCAGGAAGATATTTAGCTAATGGGCGAATTGATGGTACATACAGCATTAAATACAAAAGAATTTTATTTAAGCTATTCGAAGACCATGCTGAATTATAAGATTTTAATTGGGAATTATCCATGAAAATTATCCAACCTAAGATGAGATGATATGAGAATGCTATTCAGTTTCTTCATTTTCGGTTTATACTACATTGTAGCCATTGGGAAACCGTAGGGAAAGCGTCCACTGCAAAGAACGCTAAATCTGTCCATAATAATAACATATTTATTTGTCGAATGATGAAGCGAGCAAAGGCTTTATGCAAAATCCTCAGCAAGTACGCCGTCAACAAGGTGAATTTTCAAATATAAGTGTGGTGCAATCTGTCGCAGAGCGCATCGCCCAAAGTGTCGGTCAAGTGATATTAGGCAAACGAAATGAAATCCGCCTCACAGTTTTGGGATTATTGGCTCAAGGACATATCCTTATTGAAGATATTCCGGGTGTTGGCAAAACCATGATGGCACGCGCTTTAGCAAAATCCATCGGTTGTGTTTTTAGCCGTATCCAATTTACCCCAGATATGCTCCCGTCTGATGTGACAGGGGTTTCTATATTCAACCAAAAAGAACGCGAATTCGAGTTTCGTCCCGGTCCCATTATGGCACAAATTGTTTTAGCAGATGAAATTAATCGCGCCACACCAAAAACGCAATCGGCATTACTTGAAGCGATGGAAGAACGCCAAGTGACTGTAGATGGCACAACATACCCCATGAATCAGCCATTTATTATCCTTGCCACTCAAAACCCGATTGAGTATGAAGGCACATTTCCCCTTCCAGAGGCGCAACTAGACCGTTTTCTGCTTAAAATTCAACTAGGCTATCCAAGCCCTGCCGAAGAACTGACCGTGTTATCGGCGCAACAATATAATCATCCCATCAACAATATGAACCAAGTGGTGAGCCTACAAGAATTAATCGCGGCGCAAAATGCGGTTAAAGAAGTTTATGTTGCAGAAGAAGTGATGCGCTATATTGTCGCATTAGTCACAGCGACTCGCACCCATGAGCATGTATATTTGGGTAGTAGCCCACGCGGGTCAATTTCTCTCTTTAGGGCGGCACAAGTACGTGCGGCAATGGCAGGACGCGAATATGTCATTCCTGATGATATAAAGGCGCTTGCAGAGGTTACACTCGCACATCGTATCATTGCCAAGCCAGAAGCCCGTTTTAGCCAAGCATCGCCCCGCACGATTGTACATGATGTGTTAAATCGCGTTCCAGTTCCCGGAGCCTCGCCGTACTGATGAAAAGCAGACGCTATTTTTTCTATTTTTTGACCACATTCATCTTTATTGTGGGCATCTTCACAGGCAAAGCCTACTTCTTTAATGTTGGTTATATGTTATTGGGGGTGATTATTTTATCCTATCTATGGTCATGGTTTGCTGTCCGTTGGATAGGTATTACCCGCAAAACCCGCGCCAGACGCGCTCAAGTAGGACGCACTTTTGAAGAGACCTTTGTCATTAAGAATCGGTCAATTATTCCCAAACTATGGCTTGAAGTCGAAGACAAATCCGATTTACCAGACCATCGAGCCAGTCGTGTTGTCCCAACATTAGGAATTGGGGGGCAATATGAGTGGAGTTTACAAACTCGTTGTATCGCACGCGGAGAATTTCGACTTGGACCAATGATACTGATGAGTGGTGACCCATTTGGATTATTTACTGCTCGTCGGTTTATTAACGCAACCTCGCGGATTGTTGTTTATCCAACAATGGTCAAGTTAACGCATGTCGATTTGCCTATGGGGATGCTTTCTGGGGGGGAAGCACAACGCCAACGTTCTCATTATGTGACAACCAATGCCGCAGGTGTACGGGACTATGTTATGGGCGATAGCATCAACCGAGTACATTGGCGCACAACTGCCCGTCGTGACCAACTAATGGTCAAAGAATTTGAAATTGACCCATTGGTAGATATTTGGGTATTCGCCGATTTTGCCCGTTCATCTCTCATTGAAGACCCAAATCTTCAACGGACAGAGGCAGGGTATATTTTGCCTACAGGTATTGGTATTCCTCCATCTACAGAAGAATACGTAGCCGTAGTAACCGCATCATTAGCCCGTTATTTTGTAGATTTAGAACGTGTTTTAGGGTTCATTGCTTATACCCCGCAACGGGTGATTCATCAGCCAGAACGTGGACGTAGGCAACTCACTCATATCTTAGAAACACTTGCCGTCGCTAAAAGTACCCCACAATACACCCTTGCACAAACATTGGTGTTAGAAGCACAATCATTTTCGCGTGGCACAACACTCATTATTGTAACCAGTTCCGCCGATAATACATGGATAACCGAAGCAATGCTCCTCTCTAAGCGTGGGATAAAGGTTTTATGTGTGTTGATAGATGCCGCTACATTTGGATATGCCCCTTCTGGTGAAGAAATGGCGGCATACCTGCGTCTTGTAAAAATTGCGACTCTTGTTGTCAGGCGTGGCGATGATATTGCCGATGCGCTGGCACGCCAATCTGTGTAACCTATGACCTCAAAACGATTTTTGTATATTGCTGTATTCATTAGTGGGATGACCACCCTCGCCATCGAATTATCTGCCTCGCGCTTGTTGGGAAGTGTGTTTGGTACAAGTAATTTAGTCTGGGCTAACGTCATTGGGCTAATGCTTTTGTATTTAACCATAGGATATTTCATCGGCGGACGGTGGGCTGACCGTTATCCATACCCTAAAACCCTCTATATGATTATGCTTTGGGCGTCATTCCTCAGCGCACTTGTGCCATTAGTTGCTCGCCCAATTTTGCAGGGGGCGGCGCGTGCCGTGTCTGGTGTTGAAGCAGGTTTGGCACTTGGCTCATTTGCCTCTGTCCTCATCCTATTTGCCGTACCTGTCACTTTATTGGGGTGTATCTCACCATTTGCCATCCGACTCGCTGTTCAATCTCCAGAAGAAGCAGGACGGGTATCGGGTCAGATTTATGCCATTAGCACACTCGGTAGTTTATTAGGCACATTTTTGCCTACCCTCATCCTCATCCCCGAATTGGGGACGGCGCTCACATTTTTGACTTTTGCAGGATGTTTATATATCATCGCCTTCATCGGTTTGTGGTCACAAAACGGGATTAAAACCTTGTTTTGGTTATGGATGCCTGTGATTATCGTCTTTTTGGCGGTTATTGTCCTCAATGGTGTTTTGCGCCCAGCACCTACCAATTCGACCATCCTTTATGATGATGAAAGTGCCTATAACTATATTCAAGTCCTACGTGATTCAGATGGGTATATCAATTTACGCCTAAATGAGGGACAAGGGGTTCATAGTCGGTATCATCCAGATAGAT
>CALDGT010000377.1 GCA_937942935.1 uncultured Chloroflexota bacterium
CAATATTGGATGGTGAATAAAATGCAGTGATGCGAATATCACGATTCAAATCACGCAGGACACGTTTTGTTGTCTCTGATAGGGTATAAGTCGCGCCTTGCGTCATATCGAGTGTGATAACCGCGCGTTCCACATAAATATAAATCAGCGTCACAATCCCGATGAATAACACAGTCGAAAAGACAGCGAGTGTGCTTTGGCGGATGCGCCGACCGGTGAAAAAGTCTAAAAAATCGCGTGGGGCAAGGATGAGCCAACCGCCCAACCCCAGCACACCTAATCCCACACCAAACCATGCGAAGGTATTCATTTGACCTTCCCATAATAGGGCAACTAAGCCAAATAACCAGCCAAACGCGCCGATAAAACTCAAAATCTGTCCAATATCACCCCTAGAGAGGGTATTCTCGCGTTCTTTTCTCATTTAACGCCACCTCCGCATTTCGAGGAGTCGAATGGTGATGAACAATGCCACCACAATTATCCCCGCAAAATAAGCCACATCTTCCGCACGGAATAACCCAACGGCGAATGATGTGGAATAATGTCCTTGCAAACTGAGCTTTCTGAGCAAATCGGCTAAATCGAAACTGGCAACAATATTCCCCGCCAAATCTCCAAGCCACATCAACAACAAAAAGGACATGCTCAAAAATGCCGCCATCACTTGGCTATCGGTAATGGCAGAAAAGACCACGCCTACCGCCAATGCCGCCCCGCCATACAACCAAATACCGATATAGGCACTCAAGGCGATACCTAAATCTGGGAAAATTTGTAGGCTAACAAGGACAAGCGGATAAACCAGCGTCCCCGCCAACAGGAGCGAATAAAATACCCACGCACTCAAAAATTTGCCAACGACAATTGCCGTATCGCTCACAGGTGCCGTGAGAAGCAATTCGACTGTGCCTTCTCGGTTTTCTTCTGCGATGAGGCGCATGGTGAGCAATGGTGCAAAAAAGACCATCACAAACGAGAGGAATAACGGCACAGAAGCGGGGTCTGCCGCCCGTACTGTGATGCTCACCGTCAGGTCATTATTAAAATACAAGCCCATCAGAACATAAAATGCCGCCGCAATGAGATAACTCACGGGCGATGTGAAATAATGCGCCATTTCGCGCCGAAAAATTGTCCACATAGGTCACTTTCCTACAATTTCCAAGAAAATATCCTCTAACGTCATGGCAACAGGGCGCAATTCGCGCAAGCCATACCCCGCAGAGACGATTTTTTCTACTAATTTACCCCGAATATCGGCATCTTTTTTGGCGCGAATGGTGAATCCACCCGCCAAACGGGTAATTTCATCCACCCCAGTGAGTGAACTTAGCAAATTTTCTACCTTTTGCTTATCACGTTGAGGCGCATCAATTTCCACATACAAATAATCATTCGGATACAACTGCTTGCGGAGGGCTTCGGGCGTGCCATACGCGACCAATTTTCCGCGTTGCAAAATCACCACACGGTCACAAATTTGCTCCGCCTCAGATAAAATATGCGTGCTGAATAAAACCGTGTGTGCTTGCGCCAAATTGCGGATTTGCTCACGGATTTCGATGATTTGTTGTGGGTCAATGCCGATGGTCGGCTCATCTAAAATCAACACTTGCGGGTCATGGACGAGCGCCTGCGCCAATCCGAGCCGTTGTTTGAGACCTTTGGAGAGCGTCCGCACAAGTGATTTTCGGCGCGGGATGAGGTCTACTTTTTCCAGTGCGATTTCGACGGCTTGCTTGGTCTTTTTGACCGAGCGCAATTTTGCCCAGAAGGTGACATACCCCTCTACGGTCATTTCGGGGTATAAGGGAACACGCTCTGGCAGATAACCGACTTTTTGCCGAACCTCAAACGATTCTTCGCTCACATCATGCCCCGCCACGACAGCCTTACCATCGCTAGGGGGCATATAACCCGTCAGGATTCGCATGGTGGTGGTTTTGCCCGCACCATTTGGACCCAACAGCCCCAAAATTTCGCCCTGTTTGGCACTAAATGACACCGCATCGAGGGCGAGATGTGTGCCGTATTGTTTGCTTAAACTGCTAACCTCTATCATAAACATTTGCCTATCGGTGCTAAATCTCAAATTGATTATACACACCGATAGGCGGGGTGACGGTGATACGTGAAAATATTTGCACAAAACAGATGTAATGAGGCGAGCTATTGACATAAAACCTAAAACAGGCGTTTAATAGAGAAGAATTTCACAATCACACACGATTTCTTGGAGGAAAACATCATGTCTGTTGTCGTTGTATCGTCTGCTATTATCCCCGCCCTGCCCCAAGCCGTTTATGACCTACTTGCGGATTATCGTGTCGGGCATCCATCCATTTTACCCAAGCCATATTTCGTTAACCTTGTGGTCGAAGAAGGCGGCACAGGTGAAGGGACAGTGTTCCGCGCCGATATGAATGTCATGGGGCAAAAATCATCGTTTCGGTCTAAAGTCACCGAGCCAGAACCCGGAAAATTATTGCGCGAGACCGATTTGGATAGTGGCACAGTCACCGATTTTATCGTCAAGCCCGCGCCGAATGGTCAAACCGAATTGACCTTCCATACTACCTATCAAACCAAAAATTTCATCGAGAAATTGATGATTCCGCCCATCCTCAAACGGATGTATAAGCAGGAATTGGGCAATATTGCCGAACACTTCAAAAAATAGTCTGTGCAATGTTTCACCATCATTCTTTTATCAACATCTGCTAAAATTGAATGATGGTGATTTTTTTGATATAAAAAAGGCAAGTTATGACCACATCCACAAAAATCCGTGTCGGTGTTTATGGTGCATCGGGCTATGCGGGACAAGATTTGATTGAAATTTTATCCAAGCACCCGCAAGTCGAAATCGTATTCGGCACATCCAATGCCTACGCAGGCGATTCTATTCCGTTCACATCGTTAACGTATATTCCATCTGATAACGCCCCACTTTCTGATGTAGAGGTTGTATTTTTGGCGCTTCCACATCAGACATCGGCAAAAATGGCGCACTTGGCGCTTTCGCATGGCAAAAAAGTGATTGACCTCAGCGCCGATTTGCGCCTCGATACGCCCGAATCGTATCAAAAATGGTATCATGACGCGCACCCACACCCCGGTTTACTCCCCACACCGTATGGATTGGTGGAAGTAAACCGAGAAATTTTGCGCGGGATTGACCGTGTGGCTGTTCCCGGTTGTTATCCCACCACCACCCTACTCGGATTGTATCCCCTGCTCACATCTGGGGCATTAGCACCCCATACACCGATTATTGTAGATGCAAAATCGGGGGTATCTGGCGCGGGGCGTGAACCCAAATCGAATACCCATTTTGTAGAGGTATTTGGCAATTTTTCGCCATATAACACAGGTCGGACACATCGGCATGTGGGCGAAATGGAACAAGAAATTGCCAAATTAGACCCACAAGCAGGCACATTGATATTTGTCCCTCATTTATTGCCCGTAGATAGGGGCTTGATGGCGAGTATTTATGTGACGCTGAATGACGGGTTCAATAGCCATCAGGCACAACATCTATATGAAGAAATTTATGGGAATGAGCCATTGGTGGATGTTTTACCACCCAAACAACACGCCACACTCAAGCATGTCGTCCGCACCAATAAATGTGTGATAAGTTTGAATCCTGTGTTGCCAAATCTGCTACATATCACCAGTGTGACCGATAATTTGCGGAAAGGTGCGGCGGGTCAAGCCGTACAAAATTTTAACCTCATGTTTGAATTGGATGAGACCACCGCCCTATTATGACCAGATATCATCATCCCCCAATCCTGATTAAAATCGGCGGTCACGAATTGACCGATGCCAAATTTTTGAATGACCTCGCTATGGTGATTAAAGATTATCCCGCGCCTGTGGTGATTGTGCATGGTGGCGGGGCAGAAATTACAGATATGCAGGAACGCCTACAAATTGAAACACGCAAAATGGATGGTGTTCGCATCACCGACCAAGCGACATTAGATGTGGTGGTCATGATGTTGCGTGGGTTGGTGAATACCCGCCTCGTCCAAATCCTCACCGAAGCGGGTGTGGATGCGATTGGGGTGTCGGGTGTAGATAGAGGCTTAATCCGCGCCGTAAAAATGCGCCATACCTATATTGATATGGGGTTCACAGGTGAAGTGGTCAAAGTGAAGGGCGAAATTATTCGCGGATGGTTACATGAAGGCATCGTCCCCGTTATTTCGCCGATTTGTATGGGCGGCGACCCTGTGATGGTTGCCCCGCAAGCGATTTATAATGTCAATGCAGACCATGTAGCGGGAGCAGTTGCAAATGCCATTCACGCCGAAAAAATTATTTTCCTGACCAATGTGGCGGGGGTATTGGTGGATGGTGTTGTGCAAGACCATCTGAATACCAAGCAGACCAACCAACTCATCGAAAATGGCACCATTCACGGTGGTATGATACCAAAAGTGAAAACCGCGTTGCATGTGGTAGAATTGGGCGTACCAAAAGCAGTTATCACCAACCTAGACGGCTTAAAAGCCAACACTGGCACAACATTTAGTGGAGCGAAAATCAAATGATGCCCGAAATCGAAACCCCTACCCTCACACGAACAGAACAACTCATGCACGATGAAAGCGAAGTCGTGTTGCAAACCTATAAGCGTGCGCCATTTGTCTTGGTGCATGGTCAAGGGGTGCATGTGTTCGATAGCACAGGTAAAACTTATTTAGATTGGGTGGCGGGGATTGCCGTCAATGCGCTCGGTTATGGTGATAAAGAGGTGCAAGCTGTCATTAATCAACAATTGGCGACTGGTCTCATCCATACCAGCAATTTATATCATACTGTGCCTCATGTTGAGCTGGCAAAATTGCTCACCGAAAAATCATTCGCTGACCGCGTATTTTTTACCAATAGCGGGACAGAAGCCAACGAAGGCGCAATTAAATTT
>CALDGT010000378.1 GCA_937942935.1 uncultured Chloroflexota bacterium
GTTCGGCGCGGTGTTCATCGTAAGTGCGCTCATTTGCCTGAGTATTGGCTTGGGCGGGATTAATCTAAATACCGCAGGTACAAGCATAGAAACCCTCGCATCGCAAACGGCGTTACCGTTCAATTGGGGCTTGATTGGCATATCGGCTATCTTGTTATTGATATTCATCCTGATTGAATCACGGGTCAAATCACCCCTTATTAATTTGCACCTGTTCAGACGGCGCAATGTGAATATGGGTCTGATTGCTAATTTATTCATCGGATATTGTTTGTTTATCGGGCTGGTATCTGTGCCAATCCTCATCAATATCCGCCAAGAGAGCATCGCCACCATGCAAGATGCGGCGCTCCTCGTGGGGATTATTTTGGGAACGCTCACCATCCCAATGGCAATTGCGACTATTCCGGGTGGATGGCTCACAGAACGATTCGGCTATCGGCGCACGATTGTGGGCGGATTAATCATCTCGACTGTTGGCTTTTTGTGGATGTGGCGTACATGGACGCTAGAGGTAGATAATTGGCTGATTGTGGCGCAGATGGTACTCATCGGCACGGGGATTGGTCTCACCTTTTCGCCGATTAGCGCGGGTGTGGTCAATAGCGCCGATGACGATGAACACGGTGTTGCATCATCGTTAGTGCTGATTATGCGCCTCATTGGGATGACGATTAGCACCACCAGCCTGACCAGTTTCGCGCTCAACCGCGTGAATTATCTCGCATCGGAACAATTAGCGGGGGTGGCGGTGAATAGTGATGTGTATTTACGGACATATGCCACCATTGCGGCGGGTGTCTTGGCGGAAATCGGGCTGATTGGCGCGGTGATTGCCGTGATTGCCATGTTGCCCGCATTACTGATGAAAGATGAGCATTTCGCAAAGGAAAATTCATGAATCCACCACCCATCCCAATATTTTTGCCTCAGCCCTTCGCGTGGTGTCATATCCCCGCAGGTGATGTGAAAATTCGGTATGGTCGGTGGAATTATGAGGATGGTGCAGAATATCAGATTGAACGCAGAGAACATGCCTATGTGCCAGCCTTTTTCATGGCAAAATATCCGATAACCAATGCCCAATATGATGTATTTATTCATGATATAGATGGGTATCAAAATCCGATATGGTGGGATTTTTCGGATGAAGCCAAAGCATGGCGGATTCAACATCCCACATCCGAAGCATCTTATGTGCTGGGTGAAAATATGCCCCGCACACGGATTTCGTGGCATGATTGCACCGCATTTTGCCTGTGGATGAGTGCCAAAACAGGTATGACTATCACTTTGCCAACTGAAGGGCAGTGGCAACGCACCTCAGCAGGGGATGATAACCGCGATTATGCGTGGGGGAATATGTGGGATAAATTGCGGTGTAATCATGATAGCGCCATTATCACCCCCGTCACCCATTATGAAGGTTTGGGTGATAGTCCGTTTGGGTGCGTGGATATGTGTGGTAATGTGTGGGAGTGGTGTATAAATCCGCATGAAGACAACACCCATATTGCGCGGGGTGGGTCTTGGTTTGAAGATGAACCGTTTTGGTATACGACTCATTTTCGTCACCCTCTAGATGCTAACACCTTGTGGAATATCACAGGCTTTCGTGTGTGCCAGATAATTGATTGCAATCCACACCCAAATTTGTCATAATCCGAGTCATTATCAGATTTGTGGGAATAATTTTATGACCGACCCCAATAAAACTGTATTTATCAGCTATCGGCGCTCCACTAGCCAAGAATTGGCGCGTTCTATCTTCATGCACCTCAAATACAACGGCTATGATGCCTTTTTTGATGTGAACACAATGGATAACGGTGCATTTGATGACATCATCCTCAATCAGATTGGCGCACGCACCCATTTTATTTCGATTATCTCCAAAGGCGCGTTTGAACGCTGTGTCAATGAGGGGGATTGGGTGCGCCGTGAGATTGAAGAAGCCTTGCGCTTGGGGCGGAATATCGTTCCTATCATGTGGGAAGGGTGTGATTTTGCACACGAGACGGGATTTTTACCCGCGCATATCCGCGAGGATTTCCGCCGATTGAGTGGCTTACCCCTCACCCATTTTTATTTCGATTCGGGCATGGATATTTTGACCACGCGCTTCCTCAAAGCACCAACCCACGCCGTGAAACTGAAAACCGTATCCGCAGGAGAACAACGCGAAATCGAACAACGCAAGGTGCAAATCGAAACACCGCCACCACCCCAAATTTTTATTCCGCCCATCCCATCCTTTTTGCCTAAGCCTTTTGAGTGGTGCAAAATTACAGGTGGAAATGTCACCCTAAAGGCACTCTCAAACGGTTATATGTCAGAAGATAAAACCATCTATGTCCCCGACTTTTTTATGGCGAAATACCCTGTCACCAATGCTCAATATCAAGTCTTTGTGGATGCGCCTGATGGTTATAAAAATCCAGATTGGTGGAATTATTCCGAAGGCGCAAAAGTATGGCGTAAAGATTATCCCAAACCACAAGATACCGCTTTTGCAGGGGATGACCACCCGCGCACCAACATCACATGGTATGAAAGTGTGGCATTTACGTTGTGGATGAGCCAAAAATTAGGGGTGAATATCCATCTGCCCACCGATGAACAATGGCAACGGGCGGCGATTGGGGATAAAAATTGGGTGTATCCGTATGGGAATGAATTTGATAAATCCAAGTGTAATTTCAATTCCAAAGGCACAACCCCTGTCACGAAATATCGGAATGGCACAAGCCCGTTTGGGGTGATGAATATGAGTGGTAATGTGTGGGAGTGGTGCTTCACCTGTTATGAAAAAGGGAACATTCCACTGAAAGATGCTGTTGATAATCGCACGTATATTCTGCGCGGTGGCTCATTGCGGTTTGTCAGTACGGATGTCCTGCGTGCCGATGTTCGTTACCGTAACCTCCCTTATAACCGTGAAAACTATATCATGGGTATGCGTCTTGCCCTCTCTCAATAATCCTGAAACATGCGTTCTGAAATCCTGAGATTCTGAGGGGGAGTGCGGGGGGGCAAGCCCCCTGCGCATCCCCGCGTAAGCAGCGAGAAATTATTTATCCTTCATCGCTATCTGAATTGCCTAAGATTTCTTCAATCACATCACGAATTTCTTGTGCTGGTACATTTTCTCTATCCATTTTGGAATATACCATCAACATAATGATTTTATCCACAACCCGCACATAATAAATTACTCTAAAACCACCACTTTTACCGCGTTGGGCAGAGGGGTTTTTGAGTCGTACTTTATAGACCTCATATCCAACATGGGGGATTTGGTCGCCAGGGCGTTCATCATTTTCGAGTTGGGCTTTTAACACATCAAATTCTGCAAGTAACTCAGGATACTTGCGAATAAGCCGTTTTAATGCCTTAATAAAAAAATCAGGAGTGTCAATCTGAGTCGGCATTCGCAAAAACCTCCCGCCGTAATTCATCTAACACATCACCTAATGGGCGAACATTTCCTGCTACATAATCTTTTAGCGATTGCCGAATATCATTGATGATTTCCTCATCGGTTGGCTCATCATCATCCAACAAGTTGGCACGAATTATATGATTCACCAGATGATTCACAGACATCTGGGAATTATCCGCCAACGCTTTCAATTCGGCATAGGTTTCATCCGAAATTTCGATGGTTAGGGTGGTCATAAGACATACTCCTCACTATTTTTCATCATTATAACCGATTTTCACCCGTCCGTATTTTCGGACTCGCCTTCGGGTGTGAGGGTTGGGGTGGGTGGTGCAGTGCGAATCCCACACGCGACTTGTGCTTCATTCAATGTAAAACTGGCAGAATCTAGCAATGCACTATCCCCATCATCGCGGGCAGTCTCTTCACTTTGGGTTAGATAGGGGATGGATAGCTGACATTGCCCCAGCGCCAAATGAGTTGCGCCTAACCAATAGGCATAATAACCATTGTCGGATATAAAATCATAGGCTGTTTGGAACGAAATGAGCGCATCTGCCATTTGTTCGCGCCGATATTGCACGCGCCCCATCAAATAATGACACGCCGCCACATCGGGGTCGGCTTCGATACACCGACTGAGATAACTCATTGCTTCTTCTGGATTGCCCTGCACACGCCAATAATAATCGGCGACATCGAATAATACTTGGGTATTGCCCGGATTGCGGTCTAAAATATCTTGATACAAGGCGAGTGCCGTTTCGTAATCTTGAAAACGGTCACGTTCTAGGCGTGCGAGCCATATCGCCACATAAATCATCGTTGGGGCAAGTTCATTGGCGGCGCGGAAATTTTCGAGTGCGGCATCGAAATCATAATAAATTTCTTGTTGAATCCGCCCACTGATTTGCAAGGCTTCATAACTATCTGGATTGAGGTCTAAGGCTTCTTCGATGGTACTATCTGCCCGTTCTCCCTGACCAATATTCAAATACGATTCCGCCAAAAATGCTAAGGCGCGAGCGCGGGTACTCGCCCAAGATGGGTCTTGGTCAATGAGGGATGTTGGGACAAGTTCTAAGGCGCGGGAGGCACTCGCAATCGCTTGCGATGACCGTCCAAGCCGATTGAGCGCCATCGCCCGCATTGCCCACATATCGGGATGAAACGGATTGGCAGTGATACCTTTTTCGGCGGATGCGAGGGCTTCATCGAATTTTCCCTGATTGATATAACCGAGTGTT
>CALDGT010000379.1 GCA_937942935.1 uncultured Chloroflexota bacterium
TAATGGATTTAACCGCTTTGAGCTATTGGGTGGAACACGAACAATGACGAAATAAACAGAGAGGAGTATCAAAATAAGCGGGATAAATATGCCAATTAAGACCCAAAAATCAGGCGCATGAAGCATCATCAACGCCACATTCACCCCATAGCTAATGAGAGCCAACCCCGCAAAGCGTAACCGCCATGACGAAAGGTCACGCGAGATGAGGTAACATCCTAGCCAAACGACCAGCCCATAGATGACAACCTGAATCAGCGTGACCATGCGCCACTCACCCCACCCAATCGCGCAGATATAAAAAGTCGTGACCAATGCTCCGCAGGCTCACTTTGGCGACATTCGGCATGGTGCGCTTATAGTGATTCGCCTTCACCCGCTTCCACACTTTCTCGACAAATGCGCGTTCAAATCCTTCGTCAACCGCTTCATCCACGGTATACCGCGCATCCACCAACAAATACAACACTTGGTCAACATCGTTATAGGTGAATCCCAATTCGCCTTCATCGGTTTGACCTTCCCATAAATCGGCAGATGGGGCTTTTTCGATAATCGGTTGCGGAATTTGCATAGCACGCGCTAATTGGCGCACTTGATATTTATATAAATCGGCAATCGGGTGCATCGCCACCCCACTATCGCCATAGAGGGTCGAATATCCTAGCAAAAATTCCGTTTTATTGCTCGTCCCCATCGGCAACAAGCCATGTGCGGCAGATTGGTCATAGAGGACAATCATCCGCGCCCGCGCCATAATATTCCCCTTGCGGAGATTATTCATATCGGGGAATTGTCGGATGAGCGCATCTGCCATATCGGTAATCGGGACGGTGATAT
Organism: uncultured Chloroflexota bacterium; assembly: GCA_937942935.1. GTDB lineage: Bacteria > Chloroflexota > Anaerolineae > Aggregatilineales > Phototrophicaceae. The sequence continues at coordinate 841 of CALDGT010000379.1, forward strand.
GCCGAATCCCTAATGCTTCGATGACTAAATCGGCATCGGTGAGGCTGGCTTGAGATGATGTTTTATAGGGCATCCGCACCGCAAGGATATTTTCTGCGCCCAATGCTTTGGCAGAGAGATACGCCGATAGCGCCGAATCTATCCCACCCGATAAGCCCAAAACTGCCCCTTTTGCACCCACTTTTTGGATTTGGTCAGCGATAAAACCTGTCAGAATTTTTTCGGCAATAGTCGTGTTGATGTTCAAACGGTGTAAAATATCGGGCATGGCTCATTCCCCTGCGATACGTTGAATAAATTGCATGACTTTATGCGGATATTCTTCTTCTACTATCATATCTATCAAATGCAAACGATTATCTTTATAGGCTTGCATCAGGACAACCACTTGATATTCATCACTAGCGACCACTTGAAGCGCCTTTAACCCGTCTGTGATGGCGTGAATATAGTGCAATTGTGCGCCCCAAATTTGTGCAGAATGCGCTTCTAAGGCTTTGTCGGCGATATATTGCACTTGAGTTTGTATCATGGCAGGGTCGCCACTATTAACTGCCCGCATGAATCCGACAAATCGCCTACCCGCTTTGGTTTTGCTGAGTGTTTCTTTGACATCCATCTATTATCAATCCTGTTATCCATTCGGGGCATGTAGTCCGCAGGACACGATATATCGTGTCCCTACAATCGCCCATCACATCATTATCTATTTATTGACCATCACGGCGCAAAATCCGCGCCAATTCACGTTGTAACAATTCTGGGCGTTCATCGCGTAGCAGGGGCAACCGACTCCGTACCCGATGTGTTTGGTTCAAATCTACCATTTGGGTGATGAGCATTTCATCAAAATAATGCCCTTTGGTCAAAAATTCGCCATCGGGACTCACCACCGATGAGCCACCCCAAAAATTTTTGCCATCTTCATAACCCACACGGTTACAATGCACCACATGATTGGTAAAAATGCTCCCATAGGCTTGATTCACCAATTCCACCCACCGCGCCACCGAGAGCGCATCTCCACCGTCTAACCCGCGTGATGGGCTGGAGCTTTGCAGAATGAGCATATCTGCGCCATCCATCCACAGCAAATACGGTGGGGACATGTGCCAAAAATCTTCGCAAATGAGCATCCCCACTCGCCCAAAACGGGTATCAAATGCGCGGACGTGTTCACCCATATCAAAATAACGGGCTTCATCGAACATGGCATACGTGGGCAGGTAAATTTTGCGATGAATATGCACACATTCGCCATTACTTAAATAGGCACTAGCGATAAAAAACCGATTGCGTAAATCGCGCTGAACGAACCCCACTACCACATCAATTCCGATGCTGGCAGAGAGCAATTGTGCAAAAATGGGGTCATCGGCATGAGCGCGAATCGCCACTTCTGGCACAAGGTCTTGCACCTGATACCCTGTCATGGACAATTCAGGAAAAACCAATAATTCCACGCCATCCGCTTTGGCGCGTTGAATATAATCCAGATGTTTGGTCAAATTGGCGTTCACATCCGCGAGTTTGGGATAAATTTGCGCCAGACCGATTTTAATTTGCATAAGGGTTATCCTTTTATATGGGATAAGACATGCTTAGATGATAATGGCAATCGGCATAAAATGATAGATATTGCCTAGACCATGTGGTTATAATAATCCTAAAAAGAGAGGCTTACATGACCGACACCATTCACTACATGACTGTAATTGAACCTGTTTTAGAAGTTACCTTACTCGGAAAAGCCACCGCCACCACATGGCAACCTATTTTAGAAGCAGAAGGATTTGCCCCACCCCAAACAGATAAGATTCCTATCATCATCAGTGGCACACAAGCCAAATACATGGGCGTATCATTCCACGAATGTTCGATTTCATTGGGGATAGATGAGAAGCGGTTTTTGCTAATTTATGCTTTCAATTCCAACCGATTTTTCGCATGGACAGAGCGAA
>CALDGT010000380.1 GCA_937942935.1 uncultured Chloroflexota bacterium
CCTGCGATAAAAATTGAGATTTATCACTTTTGGCACGCCACTTGAGCAAATAATCGGTCAATTTTTCGGGCGGGATGATAACAGTATGGTCTGTTAATTTCATGATACGCCCAAATATCGATTCACGACAGCGGGGTCTTTGAGCAAGTCCGACATCGCGCCCGCTTGTACACTGTGACCTTCATCTATAATCACATAATGGTCTGCGAGTTTGCTCGCCACCCGAAAATTTTGCTCTACCAATAACACTGTTTTGGTCTCTGCGAGTGTTTTGATTGCCGCCATCAGTTGTTGGATGATAACAGGGGCAAGCCCTTCGCTTGGCTCATCTATCAGTAATAAATCATTTTCTGGCACTAATGCGCGGGCGATTGCCAACATTTGTTGTTGCCCGCCCGATAAATTGCCACCGCCCAAATCGTATAGGCGTTGTAAATCTGGGAACAGTGAAAAAATAAAGTCGCGCGTTTTTTCTAAATCGCCCCGTTTGCGCCCCGCCAATTCCAAATTTTCGCGCACACTCAATTCTTTGAAGATAGCGCGATGTTCTGGGACATAACCGATGCCCAATTGTGCGATGCTATGCGGTTTCATACCCTTGAGAGGCTTACCGTTATAAGTGATATGTCCCTGATTCGGCGGGGTCATGCCCATGATGCTTTTCAGTGTGGTGGTTTTGCCCGCGCCATTGCGTCCTAATAAAACGGTGATGCTCCCGCGAGGGACATTCACCGACACACCTTCTAAAATGTGGAATTGTCCGATGAAGGTGTGAATAGCTTCAATTTGTAATAGATTATCCGTCATCGCTCAATCCTCATACAATGTCCCCAAATATACATTTTGCACCGTCTCATTCGCCGAAATTTGGGCGGGTGTGCCTTCTGCCAAGACAGAACCACTGCTCATGACGGTGATTTTATCGGATATACCCATGACCACACTCATATTATGCTCGACCAAGACGATGGTTTGACCGCCCGTTTTTTTGATATGGTTGATGGTCTGCATGAGTTCTGGCACTTGCTCCGATGCCATGCCTGCGGTTGGCTCATCCAACAGCAGGACTTCGGGTTTGGGCGCGAGGAGGATGGCGAGTTCGAGTTTGCGCTTGCCCCCATGCGGGAGGGTGCTGGCGAATTGATAGACTGAATCGGTTAATCCAACCAGCGCAATCACTTCTAATGCGCGTGCATAATAATTTTTATAGGCGATAGCATTGCGATAAAACTTAAAACTATCGCGCCCAAGTGCTTGTGCCGCCAAGCGCACATTTTCTAGGACAGTTAAATTTGGGAAGATGTTGGTAATCTGAAAGGAGCGACCAATGCCGATATGCGCCCGTTGATGAAAGGGCATGTTGGTGATGTCTTTTCCTTTATATAACACTTGCCCACTGGTGGGTTTATATTTGCCACTGAGCAAATTAAAAAAAGTGGTTTTGCCTGCGCCGTTGGGTCCGATAATCGAATGAGTAGACCCCGCTTCAATTTGTACACTCACATCAGAGA
>CALDGT010000381.1 GCA_937942935.1 uncultured Chloroflexota bacterium
TAGAGCAAGACAAAGCCAAATTTGAGCGCCAATATCAAGATTATTTTGGCATTATGGCACAGGTGGTTAAGCGCATTTATAGCATCATCAACGAAATGTTATCATTGGAACGAATAGAGCAAATTGCGATAAACCCGCCCCAAGAATCGGTCATAATTGCAACCATCATAGATTATGCAGTCCTCGAATATAAACGCCAGATAGACCTCAAACGGCAACGGTTGAACATCGAAATAGAGCCACAAGTGTCGCCTGTTTTGGGGGATAAAGCCCAAATCCATGAAGCAATTATCAATCTATTGGGTAATGCGGTCAAATACACCCCTAATAATGGGAAAATTTTTATCCGTTTATATCAACAACAAGATAAAGTTATTTTTACCATCACCGACACAGGTGCAGGTATTCCAGAAAACCAACAAAAAAACTTGTTTAAGCCATTTTTCAGGCTTCAAAATCCAGAGACCAACCAAATAGATGGTACAGGCTTAGGATTGAGCCTAGTTCGGAATATCATCGAAAGGCATAAAGGCGAAATTATTTTTAATAGCACGTATGGCGAGGGTAGCACCTTTGGGTTCAAATTACCTTGTACTACCTTATTAAATAGTAACCACATATCCGATAATCCCCCCTCATCAGGCACACTAACCGCCAATAGTGCATAAAATTTGCGCCAATCTAATAGATTCTGCGTACTATAGGGTAGTGATTTATCAATACAAGGATGAGATATGACCAATACCTACCCTATTTGGGAAACACCGACTCGCGGTAAAGCCCAAACCATCTATTCACAAATGCGCCAAGAATCACCCGTACATCGTGCCATTGGTCCCATCAGCAAAAATCCATTTTGGTTTTTAACCCGCTATGAAGATGTCTCTAATTTTCTAAAAGACCCGCGTTTTGGCAAGGAAATTCATAAATCCTTGCCTCATGACCTCGCCAATCGCTATTTCCCTCCCCCAGACCCCAGCGATATTTTTGCGATGGTGAATTATCATCTACTCGAAATGGATCCCCCCAATCATACCCGCCTGCGCTCATTGGTACACAAAGCCTTTACCCCCAAAATGGTCGAAAATCTGCGCCCACGCATCGCCGAAATCGCCGAAAATTTGATGGATGGCATGAGTAATCAAAAAGTGGGCGAAGGCGACCTCATCCAAATTTTTGCATTTCCACTCCCTGTCACCGTGATTGCTGAAATGCTCGGTGTGCCATCTACAGACCGCGAAAAATTCCGCGAGTGGACAAAAAATTTGCTCTTTGGGGATAGCCAAGAAACCGCAATGGTCTCTGCGATGGAATTTACGGGATATATCAACGAGATGATGGAAGAACGCAAGGCACGCCCACAAGAGGATTTGCTCACCAGCCTCATCCAAGCCGAAGAAGCAGGTGATAAGATGAATCATATCGAACTCACCAGCATGATTTTTCTGCTGTTGGTTGCGGGGCATGAGACAACCGTGAATCTGATTGGAAATGGCACACTGGCTTTTTTA
>CALDGT010000382.1 GCA_937942935.1 uncultured Chloroflexota bacterium
CACTCCCATAAGCCTGCCCGTTGTTTATCCAAATTTGCCACACTTCACCCCAACCTTAGAACCCGGTGGCATCAGGACATTTTATTTGCAAAACCCGGCTCACCCCACCATTTACCTCTATCATCGCTGTTTTATCGAATTGATGGTAGGAGAGGCTTGCCCATCCGATGAGACCGTTATTTATGATTTGAGCGCGAATAGCGAAATTGAGCGAGTGGATATTTCGCCGACCAGCGAGGTTCGTTTTTTTGTCGAGTTGGATGGCGCACAGGCAGAACGGTATCGGGTCAATTTTGATATTGTCGGATGGTCGCCGAATGGTCGGTATTTGGCATTTTTCGATAAAAACATCCCCACCGACATCATCAATGGGGGGCAAATCCGCATTTACGATTTACAAGATGACCGTTATATCGAAGATAGAGACAATTTGTATCCCTTTAATTTCAATCGCCGTATTTTGTGGTCAAATGCAACGATTTTATTGATGTGGAAAACAGGGCGCTTTTTAGCAGAATCATCCGATTATCACGATTCATTGGCACAATTCGTATTTTACAACCCAGAGACCCAAACAGGCGTGAATAGTGTGGCTATATTCGATATATTGCAATCCGAAGTCCTATTTTCGCCAGAGGGTGACGAGTTATTGATGATTGGCAAGCCTGTTATCCGCGATGAGAAGCCCGTTTTCGATAATTTTCCACCCCGCGCAGACCTCATCCGCATCTCTGCAACCACAGGCGAATACACCATCCTCGATAAAAATATCATCACAATCATTACATGGCGCAAATTAGAGGTGGGCGAAGTGTGGGGGGAATAAATCAAGGAGTCTTATTTATTTTGGTGGATGAAGTCCTGTCTCAAGCCAAATTTTTCGTGCTTCAATCATATAGGTCATATTGTTTCCAAGTAGGACTCTATATCCACACCGCGCTGTTTCAACATGAACAGGGCTTTAGACCGTCGGATGATGAATTGTCGATACACCGTTAAAAGGGTTTGTAGTTCTGCATCATCTTGCGCCGTTAATTTGCCCATTTTGCCCAATTGGGTTAATTCTGCCAAGCGCATATCATCATCTGAATTAAATGGCTCATTTACAATTTCCCATAATGCCTCATCAGATAACCCCTCAAGTGCCGATAGATTGGGTTGGGGTTGACGCTTTTGAGAGATACGTTGTTCAAGTTGTGTCAATTGGTCATCTGTTAGGTGGTCTATCGCCTCAAGAATTTCTGGAAAGGTCATCTTGTCACCTCATAACATTCTTTTTCTCCCCATTATAAGCGATTTTTGTGGTGCATGTCATCCGATGTCTATCATAAAATAAAAAACCCCCTCACGGGTGTGAAGGGGTTTTTTTTTATCTCAAAACAGGATTATCTTATTCACCCATCAAGCTGGGGGGAACAAGCACGCCGTCAATCACATGGATGACGCCGTTTGTTGCCAAGACATCGGCAACTACGACAGTGGCTTCGCCACCATTCAACACGACCACACCATCCACCACTTCATAGGCAATTTCTTCGCCAGAGAGGGTAACAATGGTGCCACTGCCAGCTTCAACCAACGCGGCAGAAAGGGTCGCACCGTCAATGGCATGATACATCAACACGAGGGTGAGCAATTCTGGGTCAATTTCGCCAACGCTGGTCACACCCAATGCTTCAAACATGAGGGCAAATGCGTCATTGGTTGGGGCAAAGACGGTGAATTCTGCGCCTTCGGCGGTGAGGGCATCGAGGACGGCTGGGCTAAGGAGGACAGCTTCCACGAGGGTGCTAAAGTTGGGGTCCATCATAGCGACTTCGGCGACAGACATGACAGGGGCTTCGACTTCTGGTTCTGCCGCGCCACCGACCACTTTAACTTCGACAAATGCGCCATCTTGAACTTGTTGGAAGGTGATGATAGATTGTTCGGCGGTGAAGGTTTCGCCTGTACCATCGCCATTGAGGGTACCGGTCAAGCCTTCAAAGCCAGCCACACCACGAACAGCTTCTTGCAAAGCGGCGCGGTTGATGACCAAGTTGCCATCGCCATCAATGGTGCCGACTGCTTCGATTGCATCGAGCAAAATGTTATAGGCATCATAGGCATTGGCATGGAAGGGGGCGGGGGGTTCTTCGCCAAATTCTTCGACATACACAGTCAAGAAATCTGCCATCGCATCGGTTGGGGGGGTGGTGGCGGCAGAGGCATACACGCCTTCAGACAATTCACCAGCCAAGTTAACAAATTCTGGGCTTAACATACCATCTGCGCCCAAGAACAAGGCTTCGCCCAAACCAGCGTCTGGCATTTGTTGAACCAAACGGGCGGCTTCTGCGGTGAATCCACCGAAGTAAATCAATTCTGGACCAGCGGCGGCGATATTTTCTAATGTAGAACGGAAATTGGTTTCGCCAACGGTCACGGCATCAGAGGCGACCACTTCACCACCAAGTTCGATGAAGGCTTGGCTCATGACGGTCACGAGACCTTCACCGTAGGGGCTACCATCGTGGATGGTGGCGATTTTGGTGATTCCCAAATCATTGAAAACGAAATCGGCGGCGACTGCCCCTTGGAAACCGTCAGATGGCACAGCGCGGTTAAAGCTGGTGAAGCCACGCACGGTCAAGAGTGGGCTGGTGCAGGATGGGCTGATGCTCACATAACCCGCAGTGTCATAAATGGGGGCGGCGGCTAAACAGCTCGATGAACACATGTGACCAACGACACCCACGATGGTTGCATCGGCAGTATACAGGTTGGCGACAGTTTGACCACCAATGGCAGAGCATTGTTCATCTTGTGGGTCGAGTTCTACCACAAATTCCACACCACCAACAACCACGGTTGGGCGATCCATTTGCGCCAATTGCACACCGCGTTGAATATCAATACCGAGTGGGGCAATCCCTTCACCACTCAAACCACTGGCAACACCAATCCGAACAGGTTGGTCGGGTGGGACAATGACATCTTCCCCTTGGGCAAATGCCAAAGAGGACAGCATCAACATGGCTACAACGACCAGTACGAGTGAACTAAATTTTTTAATCATATTTTTTATATCTCCTCCGTTATTGAGATTTTTGATGCCGAATAGGTTTTATACATTTCGACATTCCGCATAATTATAACGGAAACTTTCATATTCGCCAATTTTATAAGCATTTGTTAAGGATTGCTCATATTCCATGAGTTTTGTCTAAACCACCGCTTGTCATACCCGCTATAACATCACCACAAAAAACGGTTTATAATGGCGAAAGAAATAGATACCGTTCAGCAAAGGAATTGTTTTATGGATTGGAAGAATACACGAGTTGTTGTCACTGGGGGCGCAGGCTTTTTGGGGCGTGCGGTGGTGAATAAGCTCAAAGAACGTGGTGCAGAGCATATTTTTGTCCCCAGAAGCGCCCAATATGACCTCCGTCAACACGAGCGCGTGTTGGCATTGCTCGATGATGCCAAACCCGATGTGATTATTCACATGGCGGCGGTTGTGGGTGGCATCGGCGCGAATCGGGAACACCCCGCCGAATTTTTTTATGATAACCTGATGATGGGCACCCAACTCATGCACGAAGCATGGAAATGTGGCGTGAATAAATTTGTCACCATCGGGACGGTGTGTGCCTATCCAAAATTCACCCCAACCCCATTCAAAGAAGATGATTTGTGGATTGGCTACCCAGAAGAAACCAATGCGCCGTATGGCTTGGCAAAGAAAATGTTGCTCGTGCAAGGGCAAGCATACAACCAACAATACGGCTTTAATGCCATTTATCTGCTCCCCACCAACCTCTATGGACCGTATGATAATTTTGACCCCAAATCATCGCATGTCATCCCCGCCCTCATTAAAAAGGTGCTGGATGCCCAAGATGCTGGCGAAAAACAAATTGTCGTTTGGGGCGATGGTAGCCCAACGCGCGAATTTTTGTATGTGGATGATGCCGCCGAAGGCATTGTCTTGGCAACCGAAAAATATCAAGATACCGACCCGATTAACTTGGGTAGTGGTTTTGAGATTAGCATCAAAGATTTGGTCACAAAAATCACCGCCATCACTGGGTTTGAGGGCGAAATTGTGTGGGATAGCACCAAACCCAACGGGCAACCCCGCCGTAAATTGGATGTATCCCGCGCTCATAACGCCTTTGGCTTC
>CALDGT010000383.1 GCA_937942935.1 uncultured Chloroflexota bacterium
TTTATGCCCCATACGCTTTTTGAACGGAAAACTGAGGCTAACGAGCAAAATTGTCCAAAATGCCAACGTGCCAAGCCCCACAAACACGGGGCGATATTCCCCTGTGAAGGGGATAAAAATATCGCCGAGTGTATAGGTAAAATAATCATCGAACAGCAACAAAACCGCGTGAATTAGGCTGATGATGACGGCTAACCACGAAATGGTGCTGTGGACAGTCATCGAAACGACACCCGGCGCCCATTCTTTGACGAATTTTCCAGAGATGACCAACCCCCAAATCACAGAGGCGGTCAATAACAAGTAAGCCACAATCCCAGATGAGCGTACCAAATGCCAAACCAATTTTGTATCGGATGTGAGCGAAATTCCAAAGGCATTATTACTCAATGTCCACAAGGCAGATGTGCCGATGACGATAATGCTCGCCAAAACAATGATTATATCTTTGATGGTGATATGTTTGCTCATGATTAATCGTCCTCGTGTTCTTCGTCATCATGTTCTTCGTGGTCGTCATCATCATGTTCTTCGTGGTCATCATCATCATTATAGGGTGGCGGATTGGTTGTGCCTGTAGTGGTGATAATCACTTGGCTGGCTGGCGCATTTTGGAGTGGGATATTGAACACTGTTAAATCGGTGCATGTGCCTATCAGTTGGATTAAATCACGCGAGACCCAAGCCGATTCGCCCCCAGATGTGCCAACCACAACCCAATTATTTTCTGGATTTTGCCCGCCAACAGGATAGGTTTCGTTAAAATAGCCATATCCCAACACGCTATAACCTGTCCCGGGACCGCTACGCAAATTAACAGAACTGGTGGTGACGGTGGCGCTACACATGGCAGTGGCGGGTTCTAATGTGGCATTCACCAAATTTTCTGGCGGGGTCATCACCACAAATCCACCCTCACGCGCTTCGATGGCGCGAATCCCAATCGGCACAGACTGAGTTAAATTAGTCCCCAAAACAGTAACAGTGTATTCGCCTGCATCCAACACGGCATTAATGCCATCCACATGCCCCCCAACCGTCTCTAAAACCACCACACCCTCACTATCTACCCATTGAGTCGTGGCACTTATCCCCATAAAATTCGCGCCGATAAGTCCTTGTGTATTTTCTGGGATGGTGACAATCTCCGAATGACCGGGTGCAGATGAATCTAGGTTGAAAATGGCTTCTTGATTCAATCCGATAGCAGGTGCATCTATAACCGATGTCGTCCCAAAAACGGTCAATTCTGGGATGGCAATAATGCTCACCAATGCCACAGACACATTCGGCAACCGACTCACCGTGAGGGTATGTGCGCCTGTGTTGGGCATAATATTAATTTCGAGCGCATGTAAGCGCGGGTCTGCGACAGATAAAATCACATTCCCCGCCGAATCGGTGAGTTGCACACTCGCCAGCGCCAAATTGAGCGCAATCGTGCCTGTGGTATCGGGTGGGAGGCTGATTACCGCGTCAATGGCGGGCGTGGTATCATCAAGCGTGATGATATTGCCAGAATCTTGGGCGAATGTGGGGATTATCCCAAATCCGAAGATAAATAAACTGAGGATGATGAGTGATTTTTTCATGAAAGTTCTCCTGTCTCTTGTTCTTGTGATGATGCTAAAAAGTAAGGGGTTGCTAAAATTTTGCCATCGGCACAAACGACCAATCCTTGTGCATCCCATTGGTCATTGAGCCATACTAATCCGTCTTGTGCGCCCAAAATAATCACCGCTTTGGCATATGCTTCGGCATAACACGCATTGGGATGAATGACGGTTGCCGAAATCACATCGGTTTTGGCGGGTTTGCCTGTTTTTGGATTGATGATGTGATGGTAGGTATCGCCCGTTGCGATTTTCCAACGCCGATAATCTACCCCGCTGGTTGCTATTGCCGTGTCAGATAAGGCGAGCATGGCAATGATGCTATCGGTATGCGGGTCATGAATCCCGACTTGCCAGCCAGACCATTCCAACGGAGCGCCTCGCGCCACCATATCCCCACCAAAATTAACCAAACATGCCCCATATTGCCCCAGTTGGTCAGCGATGAAATTCGCTGTCCATCCTTTGGCAATCCCGCCCAAATCAATGGCGCTCCCTTTGGGCAACCGAACTTGATGCGAAGAAACGCGCAAATCAATGTCGTGCCAATCGGGTACGGGCGATGATGGTCGTGGGGTTGGCGCGGTTAGTTGCTCAAAACTACGGTCATACCCACTGGCTATCATCGCAGGCAACACCAACGGATTATATAAGCCATCGGTCAGGCGGGCGGTGTGCTTGGCGATATGAATAGTCTCAAATAATGCCTCGCTCACCGCTACCCACTCCCCTGCCCGCGCATTGAGGTGCATCAAATCACTGGCAAGCCGAAAGCGCGAGAGTTGCGCTTCTAATTGTTCTACTTGGTCGGGGATGGTATCCAAAATCGGTGTCGCATCCGCCTCGGTTTGGAGTTGGATGGTGATTTGGCAACCCATCGCCCGAAATGAGATATGATAGGTGTTCATCGGGATGATTGGGATACCTGTGGCATAGGTGCTTGTTGTTGATAAATGACGGTTTGCCCAGTTGTCACTTGCGAGGGTACGGGAGGCATAATCGAAAATCCACCAGAAGCGATTCCTTTTTCTTCGACATGCGGTTGACTATGATGGCGCAAAATGGTCACACTAGGGGCAGATTGCTCAATCGTGACGGCTTCGTTTAGAGTGAGTATTTGGGCAGTTTCGGAGCTAGGTACGGTGTTGGTCGTTTGGAAGGTATTACCATCTAACAAGGCTAAATTTTGCGCCCCAAATAGGGTGGCGGCTGTGCCTGCGGTAACAACGGCGCTTCTGATAAATAACTTGCGGGTGCGGTCTGCATTTGCCATGATATTTTCTCGCTTTCTGCTATATCGTTCTCTGTTCATATCTCAACGATATATCAAAGCGAGATGGCTTGCTTAAACATCACCTCAAATGTACCTTAAATCTAACTTAAATGGTCAAAAATCCCCCTAAATGGTAAAATCTAGTTTGCGATGAACAACATAATACGAGGATTGTATGCGAAATATCTTCATCAGTTATGCACGACTCGATTTGGGAATAGTTTATACATTTTATGAATGGGTCAAAGAACAACCAAATTTACACGCATGGTTTGACCTAGCCGAAATTACCCCGCAAGAAGATTGGGCGGCAGAAATCAAAAAAGGCATTTTAAATTGCCATCTCTTTGTATTTATGGCATCGCGTTTTTCGACACAATCAGCATATGTAATGGATGAATGGGAGTATGCAATAGAATTGGGTAAGCCCATTTTGGTTATCCAAATCGATAATTGCGAAATCCCCCAGCAATTACTCTCCTACCCAATTGTGGATATGCGCTCTCAGCCGATTTTTAAGCTACACGATTTTCTATATCAAATGGGATTTGACGCCGGATTTTTATCGAATGAAGTTATTACAATCACACATTATTTACAAGAGGAACACCCCTATATCACACCGACTGCATCCCCGCGCAAATGGATTGTTCCGACTTATATCCGTTATTTCCCAATACGAAGCACCGTTATTGCGCTCAGTTATACAATCCTCATGCTATTTTTGATTATGTTAACCCCACAACAATTTGGAAATATGTTCAATATTGTGGCTATGGGTATGGCGATTATCAGTTTAGGTATCACTATCTATGTGGCTAGGCAAGTCATCATGCGGGCAATTAGTAGTGGGCGATTGTTAGGCTTAATCGGGTTAATCGCATTATTAGGAATCATCGCCATATTTATCCCATCTTGCCAACTCAATACGGCATTTTATGATGAACTAGGTGAAGATAATATTTTGGCGATTATCTTATGCTTTATCCCCCAACTCATCACAATTATGATTATTCCCATGTTAATTTATTTGGTTTTTGTGATTTTAGGTGGCATAAGCCTCACAGGAATGACACTTAGAAAATGGACTCAGTATATTTCAGATAACCTCCACAATAGAATGCCTGTTGAATTTTTGCCACTATTAAGTTATTTGCCGAGTTATGGCGGGTTCAAAACAGCGATTTCTATCTCACCCGAATTATTAGCCCGCAAAGAAAAAGCCTATATTGACCGTGTACCTGCTGAACGACTCAGTCCATCACCATCTATTCAATATCATACAGCTTGCCTCATTTATGCCTCTCAAGATGCAATGTTTGCAACTATATGGGCGGAAATGGTTAATCACATTCATATTTTAGATGAGCCACTACAACTCATCTTAACAAATGAAATTCACAAATTAGACATAACTCGTTACGATGCTGTAACGGTCATTATTTCACCTCATAGCGCCAGCATTGCCAATCAGATTGCCGAACAAATCTCAGAACACAAACTCATTTTTATTTTGCTCCAAAAAGCCAAAGTATCATCAAAAATCAATCAAATGCAACAAATTGATGCTCGTAAAAATTATGATGTGGCACTCAATTCATATATTGCCCTATTCAAAGGGACACCATCTACTCTCATCCGCTTGCCTCCCCGTTCTGGCAAATTTGATAATCATCCGTTCCAAATTCATGCGACCATGATTGGCTATGTGATTACTTGGCTAGGATTTCTACTCATTAACTTTATCGCTATTTATGCTATAGGCACACAAGACTGTAACGAAAACCTCTTTTTTTGTATCCATCAATTTCCATACACCGTATTTTTAGGCTGGTTAGGTTTGTATATTGCCCACTTTATCGAATTGACCCATCGTTATTTATCGCGGTCTATTGGTATCATAGATTTAGGGATGCAAATCATTTTATTTTTCATATTCCAAACAATCCTTGTCATCAACGCTTTACCCAGTAATTTCATGATTCTGTGGATTGCCTTTAGTGGATGCTTAGGCTTTTTAGCATACATATTTGCAACAGATTATTTTCAGACCACTCAACAACACATTGTATGGATGGCATGGTTTCCGATTATCTTTAAGCTATGGCGATTAGGATTAATGCTCATCATCTATTGGGGGATTTATGAATTGACCATTCGTTGGACACAACAAGTATTACCAAATTTCTACTCGTATGGGTGAGAAAATCCCCCTTATCAGTTGGGGGATTTTTTCGTGTGACTTGGTTAGGGCATGAGCGTGTCGAGTATTGCGGTTGCACTGGCAAAATCGCCGTTGATAATCGCCTCGAATACTGTATCGAGTTGAATATTCACCGCGTCATCGCCCTGATACGCAAGTCTTGCCTCATATAAACGCATGGGCAACCGCAAATTTTCTGCGGTTGGGGTGAATGTGGCATCTTGTTCACGGCGGACAGATTGCATAATCTCTAAATAGGTATACCCATATTCATCGGTTGGCTCAATCATTGTGCCTTCGCCATAATCATTCCAAGTGACCAGTTGCACAATTTGGGCATTGGCTTCTGTTGCCCGCGCCAACGTATCGCGCAAGGTCTGACCATCCCGCGCATCTAAAAAGCCATAACTAGACCGTTCTCCTGCTTGTTCATAAATATCAAAAAATCCGGGAAAGGCGCTCCCGATAATCATATCGCTACGGCGGGCATTGCGATAAAATAAATCCAAATATCCCGCCAGCACTTCTGGATACAATTCTACCCCGCCAGATAAATTCATGGGGGGCCACGGATAACTGCCCGCCGCGATAAATGACAGGCTGTTATCGAGTGTGACCAGCGCGGGCGCGGGGATTATATCCCCAAAAATCGCTTCCCAATCGCTGGCTTGCCGAAAATAAATCGGTCCAAACACAAATAATAATGGTTGCCCATTATGCTTGACATACGCATCACTGCCAAACCACTGTTCGTTTGCGAATTGAATGTCTTTTTTCCCCTGTTCAATCGCTGTGGTAACATCCAAATGACCATCATTGACCATCGCCCGCAGGGTACGGTCTTCATAACAGATGACAAATTTCATCCCCGCTTTTTCGATTACCGCAAATAAATCGGTGGTGGCGCTGTTGAGCATGGCATAATCGTTATAATCGGCTGTGCCATACCAATCGACAATCACACCATCAATCCCACTTAATTT
>CALDGT010000384.1 GCA_937942935.1 uncultured Chloroflexota bacterium
TTATCATCAACGGATGGTGATTTTTGTGCATTGATGGCATTTTTGACGGCTTCTTGAATGAGCATCATCAATTCTTCAACAGTAAGTTCAGTAATCGGGGTAGAAAGGGTCATGGTCATATCCTCATTATTACACATTGGGCTTTATTCACAGTATAACACATATCAAATAATCGGATATAATAGCAAAAAAAATCTATTTATTGAAAGGACACCATGCTCCTACACACAGACCGCCTCAGCATCCGCCCATACACATTAGAAGATTTAGAAGCCCGTCATCAACTCATCACACAGGCTTTTAAGTTCACCGATACACTCGATGACACTCGCGCTTGGCTCACATGGACAATCGCCAGTTATGCCCAATTTCGGCGCATGTATCAACCACCCTACGGCGATTATGTAGTGGTACTCAATAGCACCCAAGCGGTCATCGGCTCGGTGGGGCTTGTGCCATCGCTCATCCCATGGGGTGTGATTGATGAATTGCGCCCACCAAGCATCTCAGTAGATTATCAGACCAACCCCGAATTCGGTCTGTTTTGGGGGATTTTGCCCGACTATTGGGGCAATGGATATGCGCCAGAAGCAGGAAAAGCCTTCATCAAGTGGATTTTTGAGGGGCAAAACGCCTTGCGCGTTGTCGCAACCACAGAACGCACTAACCAAAGTTCGCAACAGGTGATGAAAAAATTGGGGATGGATATTTATACCAATTCGCACGATACGCCATTCTGGTTTGAGGTGGTTGGGATATTGCAAAATCCAAAATAGAATCGTGAAATGATTTCAGATATAATGACTCGTGCAAATGACCAACTTCTATTAAGGACATCACCCGCATGAGTAACCCACCTATCCCTTATTTGCAAATCCGCCCCAGCACAGGATGGGTAAATTTGCAATTGCGCGAAATATGGCGTTATCGTGAATTAGTCTTATTCATGATTTGGCGCGATATTATCATCCGTTATAAACAAACGGTCATCGGTGCGGGATGGGCATTGGTACAACCTGTCCTTTCGATGATTGTTTTTAGCCTCGTCTTTGGCGGGTTGGCGGGGATTCCATCCGATGGCATCCCCTACCCTATCTTCAATTTTGCGGCGATGGTGCCATGGACATTTTTTTCTGGGGCGCTCACTCGTGCCTCTAATAGCCTCATCAATAACGGTCCACTCATCACCAAAATCTTTTTCCCACGCATGATTCTGCCCATTTCAACCGTATTTGCAGGGGTAATAGATTTTTTTATCGCGCTCGCCATCCTCATCATGATGATATGGGTGTATGTCTTATTCGGACAACCTGAGCCGTTTCTCGCACAATTCACCACACCTTTGGGCGTATCTGCCTATTCAATCACACAAATTCCGTTCATCTCGGTCAATTGGTTGATGTTACCCTATTTATTACTCATCGCCATCATGACCACACTCGGCATTAGTTTTATTTTATCGGCTATGATGGTGCCATTTCGGGATATTCGCTTTATTGTGCCATTCCTCATCCAAATGTGGTTATATATTTCGCCCGTTGTGTATCCCAGTAGCATGATAAAAAATGAGTGGTTGCGCTTGGTCTATAGCCTAAACCCGATGACAGGGGTCATAGATGGTTTTCGGTGGGCGCTTTTAGGGACGATAGATGCTCCAATCGGCAGTATTGTCTTGAGTACAATCATCGCTTTGATGCTGATGTTTGGCGGGGCAATTTATTTTAGACAAGAAGAACGCTCATTTGCAGATGTCATCTAGGATAATATCATCATGAGTCAATTGGCAATCAAAGCACAAGGCATTGGCAAACGTTATAAATTGGGGTCGCGCAAATTACAAAGCAACCTCTCTCTGCGAGAAGCCGTTGGCAGAGGGGTATCTGCTCCTTTTAGGCGTATCTGGCATACCGCCACCCGCAAACCCATGCCCACCCGCGAGAAAAATTATTTTTGGGCGCTCAATGATGTGAATTTTGAGATTCAGCAAGGCGATACAGTCGGGATTATTGGGCGCAACGGCGCTGGAAAATCTACTCTGCTCAAAGTGCTATCACGCATCACCGAGCCGACACAAGGCACAATTGATTTATATGGGCGTATTGGCGCATTATTAGAAGTTGGGACAGGATTTCACCCCGAATTGACAGGGCGCGAGAATGTCTTTTTGAATGGCGCGATTTTGGGCATGAGTCGCCACGAAATTACGCGCAAATTCGATGAAATGGTAGATTTTTCTGGCATAGAACGCTTTATGGATACCCCCGTTAAACGCTATTCAAGCGGGATGTTATTACGACTGGGGTTCTCGGTTG
>CALDGT010000385.1 GCA_937942935.1 uncultured Chloroflexota bacterium
CCTGATGTGAGATTAAAAATAGGGAATTGCGCGGGGAGCATGGCAGTGTGCAAACTGGCACGCGACGCATTTACACCAAGTAACGCCCCTACCCCACCACTGACGAAAATGGATAAGATTAACCCAAATACCATCACAGGTTTGAGTAGCTTGATATTATTCCGCATGACCAACAAGAGTGAGATAATAGTCACAACTAGGAAAGTGGTATAACTCCAAACCAATTGCGCCAACAGCGATGAAAAATTGGGTTGCAGGTACACTTTCCAAATGCGCTCCATGTGACCCAAGTCGAAGCCGATGAAGATGAGGGCGGCGGGCATTGTGACCATCGTCCCCCATAGCGCATATTTGCCTGTGCCTTTGAAGGCAGATACATTGAATAAATAATCCAATGAGGCGACCATATATGAGCCAGCCGCCATGCCTGCAAAGAATAAGTACATGGCTACCCACAAGCCCCAATTGACATACGAGCCATAATTGACATCGCGCTCACCGATGAATAAACGGCTATAAAAGCCATAAATTCCCAACAAAACGGCAACTACGCCGAGGACATATAAAAATCGTTTTAGAGTCACCATGATAAATTGCCTCCCTTATACCAAATAATAGACGCGAGGCTCTGTGCCAAGTTCTTCTTTGATACGCATCACATTGGGCGAGGCAATCATCTCAGAAACAAGGCTATTGGGGTCATTGGCATCGCCGAAAAGTGTGGCACGTCCGATACAAGTCGAAACACAGGCAGGCAATTCACCAACCCGCACTCGATGTAAACAGAAATGGCATTTTCTGGCATTGCCAATCGGCGATTCATGACCATGACGAGCGCGTGCATCCCCATATTCAAAATTAGAGGCGCGTTCATATCCTTCAGTATTCATCCGCCCCGCGATTAAGCCATCGGCAACCGGCATATCTTCGGTATAAGTCAGACCAAAATCAGATGTACGTGCGCCATACGGACAGGCGGTTAAACATGCCCGACAACCGATACATTGGTCATAATCGACCTCAACAATGCCTTCTGCATTTTTGAATGTGGCATTCACAGGGCAAACAGGGGTGCAAGGCGGGTTATCGCATTGCATACATGGGCGTGGGATAAAACGTCGTCCAATGTTGGGATATGTTCCCCATGTTTCTTCTAACACAGGGCGATACACAACACCGGGGGGTAATTTGTTTTCTGCCACACAACTGATAGTGCAAGCATGGCAACCAACACATTTACGCAGGTCAATCACCATCACCCAACGACGTGCTTCAACTGGTTTTTGGAGCGCCTGCACCAATTCGGCACGCATCCGTTCCAAAATATCGGTTTGACCATCGCCCGCGCTGGTGAGCGCCACATCACTGCCAACTGTGAGTGCAGATTCGGTTTGTGCTAGGGCAATCTGTGGATTATTGGCTAACACTTCGTAACTGGCTAAGACCGTTGCGGCGCTTGCACCAAATAATCCCCTCAAAAAATCGCGTCGGTTCATGTCCGACGGTGGTTTTGTATCATTATTTTTACCCATACTCTATTTTTCCTTTTCCGTAGCCATAGGCGCTACAAATAGGACAGCTACCTATACTATAAACAGTCATGGCAAAAGTCGGTATCAGGAAAAATAAGATACTTTGTCGGGATTTGTGGGAATTTTCCCGACACACGGCGAGGGGTTAATCATCATCCAACAAATGATGGTGCAAAACAAATTGTACAAGGGCGGCGCGGGAGCGTAACCCCAACTTTTCCATGCCACGCGCCCGATACGTTTCGACTGTTTTTGAACTTAGGTTTAGGCTTTCAGCGATTTTAGCGGCGGTATAGCCACGCGCCACTTGAAGCATCACCTCACGTTCACGGTCACTTAGGGTATCCCATGGATTATGATTATCGGTGGCTGGTTGGGGTAATATATCCCCTAACAAAGTGCGGGTGAAGGAAGGTTGAACATATATCTCCCCACGCATAACACTCCGAATAGCAATAACCAATTCGCTATCGGCGGCTTTCTTGAGGACATAACCCGATGCACCCTGCCGTAGGGCTTCACGCAGGTAGCCTTCATCATCGTGCATTGTCAAAACAATGATGCGTGTATCTGGCATCAGTTTCCGCAAAATGGGCAACGTTTCTAATCCGCCTAAGTTGGGCATGGATAAATCCAATAAAATCAGCGATGGATTAAGGTGTGTGCAAATTTTGAGTAGTTCTGCTCCACTTCCTACATCACCAACCACTTTCATATCGGGTTGTGCCTCTAATAATAATTTAAGCCCTGCCCGCAATAAGGCGTGGTCATCTGCAATGAGAATGGTTATCATGATGTGACCTCTGATTGTATAAGTGGAATTTCGATGTAAAGGCTTGTGCCACTGTTCATACCCGATTCAATCACCATCTGCCCACCTAATAATTCGGCACGTTCTTTCATACCATATAAGCCTAAATGCCCTTCTTTATGATATACAAAATCAGGATTAAAACCTTTACCATCATCGTCAATAATGACAAGCGCTTTATCTTTTTGCGATTCAATCAAAATGCTGGCTGTTTTGGCATTGGCATGGCGGACGATGTTGGTGAGTGCCTCTTGGGTGATGCGATATAACGCTGTCTCGATGGTGGGTGGCAAGCGTTGGTCGTCTAAGCCGATAATCATGACATCAATTTGGATGGGGTGATGTTTTTGATACTCAGCAACTTGCTTGCGAATCGCTTCGGGCAAGCCCAAATCATCCAACACGCTAGGGCGCAATTGCAAAGCTAACCGATGCACATCATCTAAAATATGGCTGGCGATTGTACGTAATTCATCTATACGATTATGGGTAACACATCGCTGACAGGTATCACCCATTGTTCGTAACCCCACCAACAATGAAGTTAGGCTTTGGCTGGTGCTATCATGTAATTCGCGGGCAATTCGTTTGCGTTCATCTTCTTGTGCTGTGATGACACCATTCACATATTGTACACGCAATTGCTCGCGTTCTAGCCGTTCTGAGTGACTTTTGGCAAGGGTATGCGTCATGTCATTCAAATTATGAAT
>CALDGT010000386.1 GCA_937942935.1 uncultured Chloroflexota bacterium
GCGGGGCTATCTGCACCAAAAGCATTATATGATTTGCAAAAAATGGTGGAATTATAATGTATATGGACGGCATTTGGGGAACAAGATAAGCCATTTAATCCGCATATCACCCTCGCACGACTCAAAACCGAAACACCCTTGCAAGGAGTAGAATTATTCCTAAAAAATCACGCGGAGTATGAAACAGAATTATTTCGTGTGACGGAATTTGTGTTAATCGAAAGTCAATTGCACCCACAAGGGGCGCGATATAGCGATTTGAAGCAATTTAGATTGGGATAACATCGTGGTTTTGGCATTATAGGGATTTGGCATTGTAGGGGCTTGCCATGGCAAGTCCCTACAAAATATATCATATTAAACAATATATCACTATCAACCAAATCGACCCGAAATATAATCGGCGGTTTCTTGTTCACGGGGCGAATTAAACACATCGGATGTTGGTGCAAATTCGACCAATTGCCCCCAACGTGTTTCTTTTTCTGCGACCACTTCTTTGCGGATATTAAAGAAGGCAGTGTAATCCGATACGCGCAAGGCTTGTTGCATGTTGTGGGTCACAATGATGATGGTGTAATCTTTGACCAATTCGCGCATGAGTTCTTCAATGCGTTGGGTGGCGATGGGGTCTAGGGCAGAACAGGGTTCATCCATCAAAATGACTTCTGGCTCAATCGAAATGGTGCGGGCGATGCACAAGCGTTGTTGTTGCCCACCCGATAATGCTAACCCTGATTTTTTGAGGTCATTTTTCACTTCATCCCAAAGGGCGGCGCTCCGCAAACTATTTTCGACAATATCATCGAGCGTAGATTTGTCTTTGACACCCAACAAACGCGGACCATAGGCGATATTATCATAAATGCTCTTTGGAAATGGATTCGGCTTTTGAAAAACCATGCCAATCCGACGCCGTACTTCTACGGGGTCTACATCGGGTCCATACAAATTTTCGCCATGAAATAAAATTTGTCCTTCGACACGCGCACCCGGTACAAGGTCATTCATACGGTTATAGGCGCGTAAAACTGTGCTTTTGCCACAACCAGACGGACCGATGAAGGCGGTGATTTTGCGCTCATAAATAGGCATGGTGATGTCATGCACCGCGCGATACGACCCATAAAACACATCTACCTGATGTGTATCGAGTGCAACTTGATTTTCTACATGTACATCTACAGACATTATGAAACACTCCTGCGAGAGGCTCTTTGACGTAAAATAATGGCAATCGCATTCATGGTGAGCAATACAACCAAAAAGATGATGATGCCCGCCGATGCGATATTGCGAAATTGTGGATTTGCCTCACGAATCCATGAAAAGATTTGTGTCGGCATAGATGCGATACTTGAAAAGGGTCCCGATGGCACAGAAGTAGTAAAGGTAGCTGTGCCGATAACTAACAGTGGTGCGGTTTCGCCGATGGCGCGTGCTAGGGCGATGATTGCACCTGTGAGGATACCGGGTAAGGCGGCGGGCAAAATGGTTCTGGATACCGTTTGCCATTTGGTCGCCCCCAAGCCAAAGCTCCCTTCGCGTAAGTTGGATGGCACAGCGCGAATCGCCTCTTGGCTGGCACTGATGATGACGGGCAAAATGAGCAGAGAAAGCGTTAATGCGCCCGATAAAATGGTACGACCACCAACATTCGAGGGTGTCCCAAAAATCTGCCCACTGGTGATGGGTCCGAGTGTGTTGACAAACAACGCCAAACCCAACATCCCATACACAATTGAAGGTACACCTGCGAGGTTGCGAATATTGACTTCGATGATACGGTTGATGAATGAATCGCTGGCGTATTCTTCTAAATACACTGCCGCCCCTACCCCCAATGGGAAGGCGATGGCGACAGTGATGAACATCAGCCAAATTGTACCCATCAATGCTGGATAAATGCCTGCGGTAGCGGGGGTTTTAGTCAATGGTCCCGCGATAAATTCTGGCGAGAGCCATGAACGCCAGCGTAATTCTGTGCCAAATGGCAGGGCATCTTCAACCCGTGTTTCGATACCCCCACGATTCAGCAGGCTTTGGTCAAGATTCCAACTTTCGAGGATAACCTCTTGAATTACCTTCTCATTGATGAGCGCCAGCAATTGCTCATGAGATAAATTATCAGTGAGCAATTGAATTCGTTCTGTAGGAGACAACTCATTAATGGGGCGTTCTTCCCAACCTTGCGGGATGATGCTCCCTTCAATCGCAATTCGTAATGGAATTCCATTCATCTCGCGCACATCGCTCAATGGGCTTAAATTTTCATAAACCAATTGCAAAATTTCACGCGGGATGGCATTTTCGATGATTTTGCCCAATTCTGGCTCGGTGAGGTCTGCGATGATGCGTGTATTCGGCTCAAGAATGAGCGCCCAAACATCGGCATTACTAGCCAATGACATGACCATTTCTTCGGTCATATCGGCATTACGCAATGTGCGACCAATATTTTCTAATCCATCAATGCGCGTCATCAGTTCTTCTACAGGCAACAATGCCAATTCATTGAGAGGAATTTCTGCATCGCGTTTATTCGATACTTGGTCAATGAGGGTATAGTACAAATAAAATTGTGCTTCTAATGTGGCACGGTCAGGCTCTGCCCCTGCTTCGCCAAAAAATTCGCGTAATGTTTCTTCTGGAAGCGAAGATAAACGGCTTTGCAATTCAATTGGGCGCACCAAGTTATCTGGGTCTACCGCGTAATTAATTGCCACCAGCCCAAATGCCTGATTAATGACACTGGCGATGAGGATAATCAGCACAACAAATGCAATAATCAGTGATGATAGATAAAATATCCGCAGGCGTTCACCACGCGCATTCCGCGATTGGACATTCGTCCGAAAAATACCAACTTCAATTCGGTTACTCATCAATATGCCTCTCTCAACCGACTGGCAACGATGCTACTGACAATATTGAGTAATAAGGTCATCAAGAATAATGTCGCCCCAACCACAAAAATGCTATTGTAATCAATGGTGTTATAGCTCAAGTCGCCACTGCTAATACGCACAATATAGCCAGTCATGGCTTCTGCGCCTTCAAAGACATTAAAGGTCAATTTTGGTACAGAACCCGCCGCTAATGCAACCACCATCGTCTCGCCTACAGCACGCGATGCCGCCAAGATAACCGATGCCAACACACCCGAAATGGCGGCGGGGAAGATAATTCGCACCGTTGTTTCGAGTTTGGTCGCGCCCAAGCCATACGAGGCTTCACGTAATGCGCGTGGCACAGCGCGGAAGGCTTCTTCGCTCAAGGAGCTAATCATGGGGACAATGAGGATGCCCACAACAATCCCCGCAGTGAGGATATTTTGCCCCTGCACAACACCACCAAAAAGGGATTGCAACACAGGCGACACAAACGACACCGCAAAGAACCCAAATACAATCGTTGGCACACCTGCCAAAATTTCGAGGATGGGCTTAAGGGTATTCCGTACTTTTAGCGGGGCATATTCGCTCAAATAAATCGCCGCACCTAACCCGAGTGGGATTGCCACAGTCAACGCGACCAATGTGATTAACACAGTCGAGACGACAAGGGGCAAAATACCAAATTTGCCATTTTGAGGTGTCCATTCGGTTTCGGTCAAAAATTCGAGGATTTCGACCTCATCGGCAACCGATAGCGATGGATAAGAGCCATCAGATTGGGCGTGTTCATACCCATTCGTGCCTTGTAAGCATCGCTCGACCACAATCGCACTTTCGGCGACACTATCCACACGCATGATTTCAACACCGACTTCAACAAGGTCATTCACCGTAAAAGCCCGCCCAAATCCTTGTCTGAGGGGGATTTCGGTGAATTGATTAGCCTCACACCGTTCAATCCGAACAGTTTGGTTCGTATACGATGCTACACGCCATTCGAGGTCTTGATATTCGATTTTATCACTCACTTTGAGCATGGTGACGGGCAATACCGACCATGAGACTTGACTGGTGCTATCTTGCACGCAAGAGGCAACGACTTGGCTATCTGTAACAGATTCAACACGCCACAGGATGTTGTTATAGTCGAATGTTTCTCCCTCAGACAAGGCTTGTGCCAAACGGCGGGGCAAGTCGCTCCGATTTAAGGTCTGAGAGGCGGGTGTAATACACTGTAGCACCGCATTGGTGCTATTAAAATCAGTCACTTTGACTGTTTGTTCACGAAATTTGAATTCATCCCCAATATGCACATAAGGAACATTCACTTGTTCCCATGTAATTTCCTCTATAGATTGTACAGATGGCATATCTTCGGTCAGTGTGACTTGTTGTTCGGTCATACTAAAAATCAATGTACCAGAGGAGTGTGCCAGAGGGGTTGTATTATCCAGACCGCGCTCTACCTTAATCGTCCGCCGACCACGGTCTATAACTTGCATGACTTCACGCAGTTCCCCAACACCTATTTGAATAAACTGGGTTTGTTGGAATGGGATTCTATCGCCTTCAAATGTGATAATAAATTCGTTTTGCCCAGATGTAATTGGCTCAGAAAGGATGGCATCGGCAAAGTCAGTCATGGCTTCAAGGTCATCTAAATTAGCCGATTGTGCAATCGCATCATCAATCACAGGTAATTTGGCGATGATATAAGCGCGAGAATCGAAAAATAAGAGGGTTTGCCCACTTAAAATGATAACAATGGCGATAGTCGTAAAAATTGAAAAAACGCCTGTGATGAACAATATAATGGTGATAATACCGTCTACAGGGCGCACACGTTTTTTAATCGCTTGTGTGCCTATTTGTTTTTTGATGAACAATTTCCTCTGTGATGAGGAGTTCATAGCTTGTTCCATAAAGAGTGCCTCTTCCCTCCAATGTGGAGAGTGAATGCCTATTGAACATGATAAGAGGGCGGGTTACCCCACCCTCAAGAGGAATTGCAATAGTTAAATCAGAATTACATACCTGTATTGGTGAGCGCGAGGATGACGAGTTTCGACACGCGCAAGCTGAGTTCGCTGGCGGGGAAGTAACCGACTTCATCAATCACATCGTTAACAATGCTGAGGTAGAAGGAGATAAATTCACCAACTTGGGGTTTTTCGCTGATGATGCCCGCATCGCTATAGATGAAGAGTGGGCGAGCCAATGAGTAGCTACCATCTTCCACGCTCACAGCATTGGGGGTCACACCATCAATGGCGACCAAGCTAAGGGCATCGCCTTCGGCTTGATAATACGCATACCCAAAGAAGCCGATAGCACCAACATTACCTTCAATGCCAGCAACCAATTCGGTGTCGAGTTCGCTGGTGGTGGTTTCGGTGGCGGCTAAGATTGGGGCGCTATCTTCATCAAAAATAACTTCGACAAAATAATCGAATGTACCGCTATCAGTACCGGGGATGAAGCGCATGATGGGTTCATCGGGGAAGCCTTCGCGGACATCTGCCCAAGTCACGGCGGTAGAGAATGCCAAAACCAATTCTTCGGTGGTCAAATCGGTTGCCCAGTCGTTGGCGGGGTTCACCACAACAGCCAAGCCATCGGTGCCAACGCGGAATTCCAATGGGAAGCGTGCTGGGTTGAGGGTGGCGCAAGATTCAACTTCAGAATCTTTGATGGGGCGGCTTGCATTGGCAATATCGGTATCACCAGCAACACAGAAGCGTTCAATGCCAGCACCAGAACCGATGGTTTCGTTTTCGATGACACCAGTATAACCAGCGGCAACAAATTCGGCTTGGACAGCTTCGCTGAGGGGGGCAACGGTAGAGCTACCAGCAGATTTAATATCGCCTTCAACGAAAGCGGCATCTACGGCGGGGAGTTCAACGGGGGGAACTAACACAGAATCAATAACATGAATCACACCGTTAGAGGCGGCGATGTCAATCATGGTCATATCAATATTGGCGTTGTCAACTTTGGCGGTAAGGGCTTCCACATCCACAGAAACGGTCAATTCGCTACCTTCGAGAGAAGGAACAACGACCATGCCATTTTCATCCAACATACCGAGCAAATCAGCAGACAACACAGCACCGTCAACTGCATGATAGAGCAAAACGGCATCGAGCAATTCAGCATCGCCCAAAACATAAGCGACAACAAAGTCTGGAAGGGCTTCAAAGGCGGCATTGGTTGGGGCAAAAATGGTGAGTTGGGCTTCTGGGTTAGCAAGGGCTTCTGAAACAGCGGGGCTGGCAGAAATGGCGGCAGATAAAGTGCTAAGATTTTCGTCACCTGCAATAACATCAGCAAGGGTTGGTTCTTGTGCAAAATTGGCGCTCACAGCGATGAGCATAGCAATAACCAAGCTAAACAGGAAAAAACGCTTCATACTTTCTTTTGCTCCTTATGCTAATTCTGTATGAAATAGAGGGATTTTATTTTTTTGCCCTCACGACATGATGTTACCGATTACAAGTTAACAATTTTGATTTTCGGGTTTAACACTTGTGGATAAATCTAGTTAAGCGTGGTTTAAGGGGATAATAAGGCAAATTCGTACTCATCAAACACCCATGAATTGCTCATAGGCATTTTAACACATTTTCAGGTATCACTTACGCCACAGGTAGACAATAGCGTCATCACTATTGATAAGGGAGTTTATTCATGTCGAGTCGTCAAATCATCGTAGAAAACCTCAAAAAGCGTTATGAGGGCGATTTTTATGCAGTCAATGATGTATCGTTTTTGGTCAATGCGGGCGAAATCTTTGGATTTTTAGGACCAAACGGTGCTGGAAAAAGTACAACCGTCACCATGCTCACCACCCTCGCCCTGCCCACCAGTGGAAAAGCCCATGTTGGCGGATACGACATCATCACCCAAGCCCAACAAGTCCGCCGTATTGCGGGTGTCGCATTACAAGACATCGGCTTAGACCCTGTGATGAAATCTATGGAATTACTCGTCACACAAGGTCAATTATTTGGGATGAGTCGGATGGATGCTATCAAACGCGCCAAAGAATTATTAGAATTGGTACGCCTGAGCGAATTCACAGACCGTCCTGTTGGGAAATATAGCGGTGGGATGCGTCGCCGTCTCGATTTGGCGATGGCACTCGTCCATAAACCAGAAATTCTCTTTTTAGATGAACCAACCACAGGCTTAGACCCTGCTAGTCGGCGGGATGTTTGGTCAGAAGTGCGCCGTTTGAATGTCCAAGAAGGCATGACCATCTTCCTCACAACCCAATATTTAGAAGAAGCCGATGAACTCGCAGACCGCATCGCCATCATCAATGCGGGAAAAATCGCTGTCGAAGGTCAACCTGCCGAATTAAAAGCCGCGCTCGGCGCAGAATCTATCAATGTCACCTTTGGGGATAATGCCACCGTAGAACGCGCTCGTAATGCCCTTGTGGATATGGTAGACCGCGCCCAAATTGACCGCAAAACCTTGCGTTTATACCTGCAAAATGCCGCTTATGCCATCCCAACGGTTGTGAATAAGTTGAACGAGTTACAATTGCAACCTCTCTCGCTCACACTCACCCAACCGACTTTGGATGATGTGTTCTTACAAGTCACTGGGCAACGGTTTGAAGAAGAAACCGAAGACGAAGCCCAAACCGAAGCAATCGCCTAGTTAGTCATCTGGAGAAAAAATATCATGACCGCAATGACAAAACCTTTACCACAAACCCAATCGGTTAGCGAAAAATCCAAAGGGATGCCCCTCTGGAAACAAATCACCATGATGACATGGCGTAATTTGGTCGTCATCCGCAGAACCCCCGCCTCTGTATTGCCCGGTTTGATGATTAGTGTTTTCTTCCTATTCATCTATGAAGCCTCGCTCAGTGGCGCGGCAAACTTTTTCTTGGCAGGCAAGTCATATCTCGCCTTCATTTTGCCTGTTTCCATCATCAGCGCCTCACTCAGTGGGTCTGGTTTGGCGGGACAATATATCGTGCGCGATATTGAAAATGGCTATTTCGATAAATTGCTCCTCACCCCTATCAGTCGTATCGCGTTGTTATCGGGTCCCGTTTTCGCAGGCGCAATTATGCTCGCTATCCAAACCGCGCTCATCTTGACCGTTGCGGTGTTGATGGGCTTAGAATCGGCGACAGGCTTAGGCGGTATTTTGGCGGTGTTGGGCTTTGGATTGTTGCTCGGCACAGGTTTCGCGGGATTCGGTGTATCGGTAGCATTGCTCACAGGGAGCGCCGCTGCCACCAGTGGCGCGAGTTTCGCCTTCTTCCCCCTCACATTCCTGACCGCGACATTCGTCCCCATCAATTTGCTTGAAGGCTGGTTAAAAACTGCCGCCGAATGGAATCCGATTACATACGTGTTGCAAGCCACCCGTAGCATTTTGTTGGATGGCTGGAACTGGGAATATATTGGACAAGGCTTGATTGCCTGCGCCATTTTAGGACTCGTGCCGTTTTTCATCGCGCTGTGGGCATTGCGCCAACGTACAAGCCGTAAATAACCCAAGTTTTATCACAATAATAACCCAAATAGCCCCGTCATGGGGCTATTTTTGATTTATATAAGAACTTTATTGTTTTTCTGAGTTAGTAAATACCAAGTATCAAAAATACATTATAATTAGAATACATTTTCAATTAAGGTGAGATAAATATGAGATGGGTTACATCAAAACAAGTTGAATTACTCAATAGTGAGCAATTTGCCTACTTAGCAAATGAACTAATAAAAGCCGAAGCATCCGCGAATAATATACCACGTACAAACATTTGGTTAAACGATAATATAGATGTACCCGATGGCGGAATAGATGCACGTATTAAACATGACATCAATCTCGATTGTCGTATTCCTAATGGTGCCAGTATATGGCAGTATAAAAGTGGCAAGTTATCACCTAATAAATTAAAAGAGGAACTCGAAAAAAAAGATGTTATTGAGGAGATTACTAAAGGAGCGAGTTATTATCTTTTATTAGGCAAGACCTCTCCTAAAACACGAAAAAGTTTAGAGGAAATCCTAGAAACATCTTGTGAAAACTACCGTATCTTCACATCTATTGAAATTGCTGAATGGGTATCTGACTATCCACCCGTAGCAAAAAGATTCTTTGATATAAAAGGAGATTTTTCAACTTTTGAAGAATGGGCAAATCAGCATCAAATTCCATTTCAGATAGGTGAAAATCAGAAATCGCTTTTTGAGAAAATAGAACAAATATACACAGAAGCCAGCGAACTTCGCGCAATAAGATTAGTGGGGGCTAATGGTATTGGTAAAACACGCTTTGCGCTTGAACTTATTCGAAAATTAGATTTAGCACCGATTACGATTTATACAGATTCTGATGATATAGATTCTGATTTATTAGGGGATTTGAAAGACTTATCATCAAAGAACTCCAAAATAATTTTAGTGGTAGATAATTGTTCATACTCCAAATTGGAATCTCTCCTAACGAAATTACCCAATACCAAGCTAACAATCA
>CALDGT010000387.1 GCA_937942935.1 uncultured Chloroflexota bacterium
CTATCTCATCATCCGTTATTTAGGCAACGAAGAAGACCGCTTAGGGCGTATCTGTAGCTGGCTCAGTCAATTTGCCTTTGTCAGTGTGGCGGTGGGTTTTGTGGGCGCGTTATTTTTTGGACATCACGATTATTTGTGGCAAGGTGCGGCATTGGTCGGCATTGCCTCTGTTGTTATCCGTGTCGCATTGAATCGAGAAGATTTTGGATATGCAGAACTGTCTCCGCGCAGATGGCGACCAGTGATGTGGTTGGGCGTGGGGATTGGCATTGTGCTGTTATTGCGTATCGTGATGTGGGAAATTCCCTGTGACCCCAATTGTAACCCAGCAACACCACAAGTTGGTCAACCTGTCGAAGTTACATCCAAATGGGTCGGCGTATGGGATATTTTGTGGCCCCAACTTGTACAACCCGACCTTGAAGGACGAATTGCCCCCAAAGGCTATAATGCCGCCCTCACAGGCGTGTTGATTGCCGCCGTGTGGCAAATGGGCGGGTATACGATGGCGATGTTCCTCGCAGGGTTACGCGGTATCCCAGAAGAATTGCGCGAGGCGGCGCGGGTGGATGGTTGCTCTGAACTCCGTGTCTATTTCTCGATTGTATTCCCCCTACTCCGTCCGATTATGTTGAGCGCGGTCATCATTTTGGGGCATATCTCGCTCAAAATTTTCGACCTTGTATACGCGATGGCGGGTGCGGATAATGCCTCGACCATCATGCCCGGTATTTTGGTTTTCGATTATATGTACGATGCAAAACGCTTTGCCAGTTCATCGGCGATTGCGGTCATCATGCTATTCTTTGTGACAACGGTCATCGTGCCTTATCTGTGGTCGTCATTACGGAAGGAGAACGGTTAACATGGTCGGCGTTAATCCTACACGGCATCGTATTTCGCGGACAATCATCTATACCCTGCTGATTTTATTCGCGGGCTTCTTCCTCATCCCTGTCTATTTGGTGATTGTGACAGCATTCAAAGACCCGCAATTCATCAATTTGCAAACCGTTTGGGAATTTCCAAACCCAACCACCTTCACCACCGACGCCTTCCCCGAAGTGATGGAGCAATTTGGTCCACGCTTCACCAATAGCGTGATTTTGGTCATCTTTGCGACCACTATCTCGGCGATGTTGGGTTCGATGAATGGCTACATCCTCTCTAAATGGCGGATTCCCTATGCCAATGTCTTATTCCCACTGATGCTATTTGGCATGTTCATCCCCTATCAGGCGATTCTTGTGCCATTGGCGGCATTTTTGCGTAATGTGGATTTATATGGCGGGTTACCCGGTCTCATCCTCATTCATGTGGTGTATGGGTTGCCGATTACCACGCTGATTTTCCGCAATTTTTATGCCGATATTCCCACAGAACTCATCGAAGCAGGCGCAATAGATGGCGCGGGCTTCTTTGGCATTTATACCAATGTGGTGTTCCCCCTCTCAATTCCGGGATTTGTGGTCGTCATCATTTGGCAATTCACCCAAATTTGGAATGAATTTTTGTTTGGCATCACCATGACCACCAACGAAAACCAACCGATTACAGTCGGGTTGTCGTATTTGGCGGGTGGTGAGGCGGTCAAATATAACCTACCGATGGCAGGCGCAATCATCGCGGCATTGCCACCATTGCTGGTATACATTATCGCAGGGCGTTATTTCATTCGTGGGTTGTTGGCGGGTTCTGTTAAGGGCTAAATACCTTAATTCTATATCTCCCCCCTTCTGCTTATAATATAAATAAGGTAAAAAGGGGGAGATTTTAGCCTCACACATTTCTTAAAAAGCTAGTCTTTCATCATGTTGTATCAATGACGTATGACGGTTGTAGAGATTAAAGAATCACTTGAAAATAAATACCAAGTGATTTGAACAAAACAGGAGTTTATTATGGGAATTCACCACGAATGGGCAGACGAGAACGAGATTATCATGAATGTGGTCGTCAAATATCCTTGGACATGGACAGAATATTTGGCACTCACAGAACCCCTCATGAAACAACTGAGAGACAAAGGGACACCCTGTGCGACGATTGTGGATGTGAGCGATATGCAAATCTTGCCAAAAGATGGCAATATGCTACAGATTTTGCTCTATATTGATAAAATTATGCCACCGAATGTATTTGCCTCGACAATGGTCGGCGCAAACCCCATCATCATGACATTTATGAACCTCCTAACAAAATTGCGCCCCAATGCCAGACGGTTGGTATCGTTCACCAGAAATTTAGACGATGCCTATGACACCATTTATAATCGCTATACAACACAATTTCCAGACTTGCCGAAGCCTAATTACAAATCTAAGAAAGGGTAATTAAAAGTTCATGTCTACACAATACAATTTAGTCGCAGACCAATACGACCTCTCATTTCAGCTTGCGCCTTATCGGTTACATATTGAGGCATATTCTGTTTATAAACTACTCGGTGAGGTGAGTGGGAAGAGTGTCGTAGATTTAGCAACAGGCACAGGCTTTTATGCGCGTGCAGTGAAAAAAGCGGGGGCGGCGAGAGTTGTGGCGGTGGATATAGCAGATGAAATGGTACAAATTGGACACATGGCAGAAGCAAATGAGCCACTTGGGGTTGAATATCATACCCAAGACATCATCAGCTTTCGCCTAGATGAGCCTTTCGATTTGGCTTTGGCGGTCTATTTATTGCATTATGCGCCAACCAAAGAGGCATTAGGGGCGATGTGTGCCAGTATCGCGGGGAATTTGAAAAGTGGGGCGCGGTTTGTGACCTATATTCTGAATCCACAACTTGCGCGTAAAAATGATTATTATCAATCGTATGGCTTAAATATTCGCATCGCAGAATCACCATCCGATGGCGAACAAATCCCCTTCTCGGTATCGCTCGGCGGGATGACCACCCCCGAAATTATGGCGTATCGGTGGAGCGAGGCAACTGTAGAAGAAGCACTCACCCATGCTGGCTTTGACAATATCAAATGGGTCATGCCAACCCTTTCGCCAGAAGGTGAAAAGCAATATGGGCGCGAGGTCTTTGAGACCTATCTTAAACAACCACACGCCGTTTTATTAGAATGTGTCAAAAAATAATTGATGCACATCGGCATTATTACACCCGGATTTAGCGCGAGCGAGGCGGATTGGTGTATCCCCGCCTTGCTCGATTTTATTCATCACCCCCCACAAAATATCACCTTCAGCATCATCACATTGCGCTATCCGCATCATACCAACCCCTACTCGGTGTATGGGGCAGATGTCATCCCGTTGGGATTTGCAAAACGGGCGGGATTTTGGCGGTATGCGTTGTATCGGAAGGCAATCCAAGCCCTCAAGCAAATTCACCAGAAAAAACCATTCGATATGCTTCACGCATTTTGGGCAGATGAGGCGGGGTTTATCGCGGTACGGGCGGGGAAAAAATTGAGGATTCCTGCGTTGGTCTCTGTGATGGGTGGCGAATTGGTCAATTTTCCAGCGATTGATTACGGGCATGGGCGCAGTCTGATTGGTCGGCGCATGATTCATCATGCACTCGGTCATGCAACGGCGCTCACAGGTGGGTCTGGGTTGCTCATCAAGCAGATTCAGCAAAAATTGGATGTGCAAAAAAGTCTGTTATGGCGTGTCCCGTTAGGTGTGGATATTGGGTTATTCCGTCCCAATGGAGACAAACAAAACCTAGCGGGTGATTTCAAGATTTTGCATGTCGCCTCATTGAGCCTCATCAAAAATCAAGCCTTGCTCATTCACGCATTTGCCAAATTTCAGCAGGGGCATAAAAAAGCACATTTGCATCTTGTGGGCGATGGTGTGCAAAAAGAGGCGCTCAAAGCGTTGGTCAAAGCGTTGGGAATTAAAAAGGCGGTCACATTTCATGGCGAAATCGCACATCATGATATGCCTCGTTATTATCGGGCGGCGGATATTTGCGCTCTCACCTCGTATCATGAAAGCCAGAGTTTGGTCGCATTAGAAGCGGGGGCGTGTGGGATTGGCACAGTCGGGACGGCGGTGGGCATTTTGCCCGAATTGATGGATGCCGAATGGCTCATTCATCCGCCTGCCCCACCCGAATTAGGCGATGCCGATGGTTTGGCACAGATTTTTGCGCGGTTGGCAGATGATGACATTAAGCGAGTGAATTTATCTGGCAATATCCGTTCACGGGTGATGACCGATTATAGCCTGATAAAATCGGCAGAGGTGTGGGGCGAGATTTATCAACAGGTGGTCGGTTAACCCCTCTAATGACCATTTTTTAGATGTGAATTAGACGCACCTCGCGCTTATGGTGGATGGTGGCACATACGCTTCGCTAGTGCCACCCTACCAGCCAGCCCTGTTTACTAACATCGTCCGCATTTTTGTTTACCAACATCGGGCGCACCCTCGTGGGGTATCTGGTGGCTGACATACGCACTGCGTGCTAGTCAGCCAGTACAATTTTGCCTATTTTGAAGGATGTACTGGCTATAGGGACGTGATTAATCGCGTCCCTACAAGGCTGTAGTCTCGTATGTCAGCCACAAAATAACCTTTAAGTCATCTTCACCCTGCGTCCGATGTCTGTACCCTGTTGTGTGTCCGATGTTAGTAAATCACACAAGGATACTTGTAGGGTGGGTACTAGGGCGCGAGCGCCCGTATGTCCCACCGAAAATGTGCCATCGGCGCGTATGTCCCACCATCACGATGAAAACACCCTCCCCTACATCCGCTTCCATTTTCACCACAGGGTAACATATATGTTACATACAAGACAAAAGTTCTAAATCAATTTACTGGTTAGAGCAACTTCTATCCTGTTGGAGTGTTGTATTTTACTGATGGATGTGTTAAAAATTAATGGCTATTCACAGAGGGGTGATATACACATCCCTACATATTGAAGGAAGTGACCATTTATGGAACTCGGCGAAATTTTACGCATTAACTTGCTCTCGCCAATGGTTTTGGCATTTGTACTCGGCATCATCGCCACCCTCGTTCAAAGTGACCTCGACATCCCAGAACCCGTTTATACCCTGCTCACCGTCTATTTGCTCTTTTCAATTGGGTTAAAAGGCGGGTTTGACCTCGCGCGGTCTCCATTGACCAATTTTTGGGGTGCGGCGATTATTGCTGTGGGCATGGGCGCGACTATATCGGCAATGGGATACCTCATTTTAAGAAGATTGGGCAAAATGAGCGTCTCAGATGCGGCGGCAATTGCGCTACACTATAGCGCGGTCTCATCGGTCACACTGAGCGCGGTTATCACCTTATTGAATAACTTAAATGAGCCATTTGAAGGCTTTATGCCCACAATGTATACCTTTATGGAATTGCCCGGTATTGCGATGGCGCTCTATATTGCGACCTCACGCTTGGGCAATGTGGGGAGTTTAACACAATGGCAGGTATTGAAATCGGCACTGAGTGGCAAGGGCTTTTTGTTGCTCGGTGGTGGGGTATTGATTGGTCTCATCTCTGGCGAACAAGGTTATAAGAGCGTGTCGCCATTTTTTGTGGATTTATTCCCCGGTATGCTCTCATTATTTTTGCTCGAAATGGGTATGGGTGTTGGCAAGCAACTTAAATTTTTGCGACAAATGCCCATTTTCCTCATTGGCTTTGCCATCGTAATGCCATTGATTCATGGGACAATTGCGATTTTATTGTGTCGGATAGTGGGGCTTTCAATGGGTGGCGCAATCGTGTTGGGGACAATCGCCGCCAGTTCATCGTATATCACCGCGCCTGCCACCGCACGCGCCAGTCTACCGCAAGCAAAGCCGATATATTATCTCACGATGTCGTTGGTCATCACATTTCCCTTCAATTTGACCATCGGCTTACCGATTTATGTCCAACTGGCAAACCTGATATATGGGGTATAATCCTAAAAATGGTGGGCAAATCGTGGCAGACATACAAGTCTTAAGGCTCTAGTCTGCTAGTACAAGCACAATCATAGTGGCGGACTGGCACATAGTGGGCATGTCCGCCACTGCCTAGCACAATTTTTTCGATTATAAAGTGCGTTTTACCTCAATCATAAAATACACCCAATGAACGGAGACCTACTGCCATAACCAACCCCCTATGTTATAATGATGAGGTCATATTTTTCTTACTGAAGGATAACCCCTCATGACAGCACTCCCCGCACAATTCAAATTATCGCAATCACCTGTCGCAAAACTCAAATCGGTCATCAAAATTGGCAAATTGCGCTTGTCGTTGCTCACATCGCGCCTCATTCGGATTGAATATAGCCCCAATGGTCAATTTGAAGACCGCCCAAGCCAAGCCTTTTGGTATCGGGACCAACCCACGCCCGATTATCATAGTGGCGCAGAAGGCGATTTTTTTAGCCTAGAAACCAACCATCTGGTGTTAACATACGACCTCAAGCGCGATATTCCAGAAGCACTCTCTATTTTCATCAAAGAAAATGGGCATACATGGCATTATGGCGACCAACCCACAGGCAATTTGCGCGGGACATTCCGCACCTTAGACCGCGCCGATGGTGCTGTCGAATTGGAACTCGGTTTGGTCTCCCGCGAAGGTTGGGCATTGGTGGATGATTCGCAATCGTTGGTATTCACCCCCAACGGCTGGCTGACCAACCGCGACACCTCTCCCACTCATGATTTATATTTCTTTGGGCATGGGACAGATTATCAGGGCGCGATTGATGATTATTTCGCGGTATCGGGGCGCGTGCCAATGATTCCGCGTTGGGCGTTGGGCAATTGGTGGAGTCGGTATTGGGCATATAGTGACCAAGATTTACTCGATTTGATGGATGAATTTGAGGCGCACAATATCCCCCTGTCGGTGTGTATTGTGGATATGGACTGGCATATCACGGACACAGGCGGAAAAGGCAGTATTTGGAGCAGTGGTTGGACAGGCTATACATGGAACACCGCCCTATTCCCCAACCCACAAGGATTTATTGACCAATTGCACCAACGCAAACTCCGCACCGCGCTTAATTTGCATCCGCACGCGGGGGTCGAGGCGCATGAGGGCATGTATGAACAATTTGGCAAATGGATGAATCACGATACATCCGATGAATCACCCA
>CALDGT010000388.1 GCA_937942935.1 uncultured Chloroflexota bacterium
TAACCGCATGGGCTTACCCACCTTTGAACCCAAAGGCGCTTTTTATGCCTTCCCAAATAGTGTAGATGGCATTATCGAACAATATCGCTTATTTGATAATGGTGCTGGTTTGGTAGATGCAGAACTGGTGCGGACACTCACTGTCGAATCGCAACCAGAGGGGTGTGTGGCAGATGATGAACTCGGATTTTTATATGTTGGTGAAGAAAAAGTGGGCATTTGGAAATTTTATGCCGAACCCGACCAACCATCTGGCTTTATCCGCCAAGTGGCTGTGACCGATGGCAACCCATTGACCGCCGATGCCGAAGGTTTGGCGATTTATTATGCCCAAGATGGGGCAGGGTATTTGCTCGCATCGAGTCAGGGGAGTAGTGAATATGTCGTTTATGACCGCGCTGGAGATAATGCACTCATTGGTGTGTTCAGTGTGATTGATGGTACAACTGCCGATGGCATTAGTGGCACAGATGGTATTGATGTGACCAATTTCCCATTAGGTGATGCCTTCCCAACAGGCGTATTTGTGGCACAAGACGACTTGAATATTAACCCAGAAGATAATCAAAATTTCAAACTAGTGTCTTGGGACGATATTGCCAATGCGCTCGGCTTGGAAATAGATACCACGCTTGACCCGCGCAAAATTGGAGAATAAATGAGCAATTAAGCTCAAAATGTGCATATATTTCACCAATTTCTACGTATAGATAATATATGCACACTTCGCTTTTTAATGACAAAGGTTAATCATCATGTCCAACAAGATTCTTGTCGCTTATGCCACTTTTACGGGGTCTACTGCCGAAATTGCACAAGCCATCGGCAATGTTTTAGCCGAAAATGGTGCATCAGTAGATGTTCGCCCCATGAAAGAGGTGACAGATTTAAGCCCATATCAATCGGTTGTGTTGGGGAGCGCCATTCAAAAAAGTGCATGGTTGCCAGAGGCGATGCAATTCGTCAAAACACACCAACACGCCTTATCACAAAAACGCACCGCCATCTTTTTGGTGTGTTTAGCATTGGCGATGAAAAGCAAAGTCGCCCGCGAAAAATCGAAAGAAAATGTCGTTCAGTGGCTCAATCCTGTTCGCCAATTGATAACCCCTATCAGCGAAGGGTATTTTGCAGGCATCCTCGATATCAAAAAAATCCCGTATGCAATGGCGCGACTGGGCTTTCGCATCAGCGTATGGACAGGGGTTTGGAGTGAAGGCGACCATCGTGATTGGGATGCGATTCGCGCATGGGCGCGGGAAATAGCTGAGAAGTTATAGATAACCTCAAATTTGCAACTAAACCTGTGTGTTTTGTGGGGATGATATATAATAGAATGAGGTGACTTGCTTCACCTCATTTTTGATTTCTGAGGATAATGGATGTCGTCTATACGGTCTCGTCAACAAAAGCGTAAATCGGAACGCGCTCCCGCCGTTTGGCGCGGGGATGCTATCTCGCGCACAACCACAGAACGTGCCACTATAGACCATAGTGTTCAGCGTAAGGTGGGCGTGAGTTGGCGTTTGGTGAGTGGCTTTATTGTGCTGTGCATGATTGTGCTACTCATCCTCATGTTTCAAACCGATTTTTTTAAGGTACGGAGTGTAACCGTTGTTGGTGCGACGTATATTGACCCATCCGAAATTTTTCGGTATACCGACATTGCTGGTTTACCAATTTTTTTAGTAGACCCTAATGCGGTGCGCCAATCTATTCTTAGAAGTTCACGGTTGATTGCTGATGCGCGTGTGACCATTGGGTGGCCCCCCGAGATGGTAAAAATTGTGGTCGAAGAACGCAAACCTGCATTGGTTTGGACACAATATGATATTCGCGTATTGCTCGATTTACAGGGGAATATTTTGCGTCAACCG
>CALDGT010000389.1 GCA_937942935.1 uncultured Chloroflexota bacterium
CCAAATTATTTTGTGACCACCAGTGCCCTCAATATCACCGACCAAAATCCGTTCACTGCCCGCGAATTGGCGCAAATGGTGCCACTAGCAGGGTTTGAGATATATGAACATTTTCGCACCTTAAATGCGTGGTCGCATGAGTATTTTCCAAATGCCACCACCCCACCCCAACGGTCTGCGAATATTGCCACTATTCCCCTCACCAAACGGCTATCGGAGTGGATGCTCAAAACCCCGCTTGGCGCTTGGCTAGAAAAATGGGAGATGTCGCGGAAAATTAAAAAATTGACCACACACGGGGTCAATAACGAGAGTCAATTCACACCCGATATGTGTAAGGGGCATTTTGATGGGCATCGGCATCGCATTTTATCGGCATACGACCAACGCCTGCGGATGTTGCAGGGTCAAATGGCAGGGGATTGAGTTATGATATAATCATTCATAAATTTCATTCCAACTTAGGGACTGTTTTAGATGACACAAGTTGAAAAATCAGTGTTTATAAGTTATCGGCGGGCGAATAATTATCACGCTTTAGCGATATTTCAATCACTCACAGCCAACGGTTACGATGTATTTATTGATTTTAATGGGATTGATTCAGGGGCATTCGACCAAGTTATACTCAATCAGATTAAATCAAAGGCTCATTTTATAGTGATACTCACCCCATCAGCCTTAGAGCGATGTGACGACCCCAGTGATTGGGTCCGTATCGAAATTATCACAGCAATGGAGTGTCGCCGTAATATTGTCCCTTTATTATTTGATGGATTTGATTGGAAAGCTGATATTATTGCAAAATTACCAGATTCCTTGCATGGGTTAGAAAGATATAATGCCTTACCCATCCCACCTTCATTAATGTATTTTGAAGCGGCAATGAATTTACTCCAAACACGGTTTTTGAATAAGCCATTAGAAGGGATTTTGCATCCTATCTCTAAAACAGATACCCCTCTTATTGCTCAAAAAGTCGCAGAAGCCAATAGCCAGCCAATTGTTACAGAAGCACAATTACTAGCCGATAATTATTTTGAGCAAGGTAATCGGCATTTGTTTAATGGGAATTATGCGGATGCCATTCCTCTATATGACCAATCATTAGAACTCGACCACCATAATCCGACAGCCTATTATCGTCGTGGATTTGCTTATGAACGGATTGGCAAACTTAGCCTTGCAAAACCAGATTATAATCGTGCCATTGAAGAAGCCACTATATTACTGCTTAAAAATCCTAATGATGCCGAAGCCTACCGCGCACGGGGGGCTACTCATACAAACCTAGAAGATTATGAGCGTGCTATTGCCGATTATGATGAGGCGATTCGACTCAATCCACAATTTAGCGCGGCTTATTATAGTCGTGGAATGACTTATAATCTCAAAAAAGATTATGACCGCGCTATTGCCGATTATGATGAGGCTATTCGGCTCAATCCGCAATTTTCGATTGCTTATTCGGCTCGCGGAAATGCCCATGATAAACAAAAGGATTATGACCGCGCTATTGCCGATTATGATGAGGCTATTCGGCTCAATCCACAATCAATAATCGCATGTTATAATCGTGGAGTTATATATAACAATAAAGGGGATTATGACCGCGCCATTATTGACTTTAACCAAATTATCCAACCCGACTCACAATTTCCACAATTAATATCTGCTTACTATCATCGAGGATATGCCTATCAGAATAAAGGGGATTATGACCGCGCTATTCTTGATTATACAGAAGTTATTCAACGCAACCCCAATGATATATGGGCTTATACAAATCGTGGTAGTTCATACTATTATAAAGCCGATTTTATCCATGCTATAGCCGATTATACAGAAGTTATTCGGCTCAATCCTAATGATGCGCCCGCTTATACAAATCGTGCAAATGCCTATGATGAGATGGGCAATTATGAGCAAGCATTATCTGATTATAATGAGGCAATTCGAGTGAATCCTAAACACACCTATGCTTACTATAATCGTGGGATTGTTTACATCAACAAAAAAGA
Source organism: uncultured Chloroflexota bacterium (assembly GCA_937942935.1). Lineage (GTDB taxonomy): Bacteria > Chloroflexota > Anaerolineae > Aggregatilineales > Phototrophicaceae. Next base: position 2,022 of record CALDGT010000389.1, read on the forward strand.
CTATGACCGTGCTATTGCCGATTTTGAGTTTGTATTAAGTCTTGAGCCAAATCATAGCTCAGCACAAAAAAATCTTGATATTGCTATCAGTGAAAAGAAAAAGCATGTTGTTAAAAAATCATTTTTTCGCCGATAAGTCATAAAAAAGCTACCAAAATATAAGGGAAATATCCTATGCACTTACTCCACACACCAGAAGAATTGATTGCGTATCGCAAAAATTTACACGGCACAATCGGGCTTGTCCCAACCATGGGGGCATTACACGCGGGGCATCTTTCATTGGTGAATCATGCCCGCGCCGATAACACGCATGTCATCACCACCATTTTTGTGAATCCCGCCCAATTTGGGCAAGGCGAAGATTTTAGCGCCTATCCGCGCACACTCGATGCCGACCTCCAAAAATTATCGGATGCGGGGGTAGATGCGGTTTTTTTGCCCACCCCCGATAATATGTATCCACAAGGGTATCAGACTTATATCACCGTAGAGAATAT
>CALDGT010000390.1 GCA_937942935.1 uncultured Chloroflexota bacterium
TTATAGGGCAAAATTGGTCATAAACGAAAAATTTACCAAAAACCTGTAAAAAAATAAGACCAATTGCTTGACAAGAATCCACAATGGAGTTAAGTTATACAAGATATAACGCATTAATTTTGTGCGATAGCTGATAAAAACACTCTTCCCCCGCTTCTGTGTAGGCGGGGTTTCGTACCTATGCTATCGTTAAGAAATTGTGGTGTCTTTATTATCTACACCAAAAAAATGCGGTATGATGTGTTTATAGGATAATTATCGTATATGTAGAGGTAAGGTTGCCTTGCAAAAATCAGCAGGGCTATATGTGTGTCTAATATGGCTGTAGCGACAATGGGAATGCTTTATAAAGAACGGGAACAAGTCCTAAACGGACTCATTCAAAAAGGTCGTCAACAAGGGATGCTCTTGTATGACGAGATTCTGGCGGTCTTTCCTGAGATAGAGACCGATGTTGCTCTTTTAGACGAGTTAATGGATGCGATGATGGATGCAGGGGTAGAAGTCCTTTCTGAGAAGCCCGATGATGCAGAATTAGCATTAGAAGCGGCGGAATCGTTTGATTTCCACTTTGACGAAGAGGATGACCTCATCGCCAAAGAAGGCGAACTCTATCTGTCCGAAATCATGGATGATGCGGGCTATCGCCAAGCATTAGACACAGATGATGTGGTCGGTTTGTATCTAAAAGAAGCTGGGCGTGTGCCGTTGCTCACCGCCGCCGAAGAAGTTGCTTTGGCAAAGCGGATGGAACGTGGTATTAACGCGACAGAACGGCTCGAAAAGCTCAAGCGACATGGCGAAACCTTGCCACCAGATGACCTATATGAACTTCAAGATAGAGTTGTAGATGGTGAATTGGCGCAAGAACACCTCATTCGTGCGAATGCTCGGTTGGTGATTAGCGTGGCGAAAAAATATATTGGTCGTGGTGTTCCATTCTTGGACTTAATTCAAGAGGGTAATATTGGTCTTATTCGCGCCACTAATAAATTTGAATATCGTCGTGGGCATAAATTTAGCACCTATGCCACTTGGTGGATTCGCCAAGCGGTTAGCCGTGCGGTTGCCGACCAAGGTCGTACTATCCGTGTGCCTGTCCACATGGGCGACCAGCTCAATCGGATGCGCCGTATCCAATTGAACTTGATTCAAGAATTGGGACGTGAACCAAGTATTGATGAATTGGCGTTCCACATGGAAACCACACCCGATAAGGTCGAGAATTTGCTCGAAATCGCTCGTCGTCCAGTGAGCCTCGAAACGCCAATTGATGAAGATGGTGATTCGACCTTTGGTGACTTTGTAGAAGACATCAATAGCCCCGCTCCCGCCGAAGAAGTGGCGACTCATTTGCTCCATGAGCAATTGCAAGGGGCATTAGACCGCCTGCCACCGCGTGAAGCCCAAATTTTGCGCTTGCGCTATGGCTTAGAAGATGGTCGGGTGTATACACTCGAAGAAGTTGGGCAAACCATAGGTGTGACTCGTGAACGGGTGCGCCAGTTGGAAGCACAAGCCTTAAACCGCTTGCGCCAATCATCTGCCCATATTATTTTGCGCGATTATCTCTACGAGGAATAAATCGCGTTGGCTCAGAAAGAAAAACGTGCCAAGACCACCGCTTTCCCCATGCTTTGGGCATTGCTCATCGCGGGGGTAGGGGTGGTTTTGTTGTTCAGTAACTTTGGATTGCTCGGCAATTTTAATGCAGTCGCATTATTGCCGTTGCTTTTGGTTGTCGCAGGGGCGCAAATTTTATTGCGTGGCGATTTTATCCCTAGCTCCGAAACCCGCGATTTTGGCATTACACGCGGGAGTGTGGAGAGTGCCACCCTAGAAGTGAGCAGTGGCGCGATTGATGTCGATATTTTGGCACTGCAACGCGAAGGGCGCTTAATCGCAGGGCAATTTGCGGTGAATAGCCGTCCACAACTGGATGTGCGCGATACTTATGCTCATCTTAAGTTAGCTCGCTCAAAAACCCCATGGTGGTCGTATGCCGATTGGAAAATGGCAGTCGCACAAGACCTCCCTTGGCAACTTTTGGTGACAACCCACTTAGGACAAGCCTCACTCGATTTATCACAATTGATTGTGCATGATGTCGTTGTTGGCACAGGCATTGGCGATATTCGGCTCGTATGCCCAAAAGAGGCATTTAACCCCGTATTTGTGCGCTCCACATTTGGCAATATCCATATCCTTACACCAATAGGGTATCGTGCCAAAATTATTGTCAAACAAACACGCTTATTCACAGTTAAATTTGACCCAGACCGTTACGATAACCCAGAAAAAGGGGTGTATGTGGCGCGTGTAGATGACGAATCTGCCCCGTTCATCGAAATTCAGGTGAGTGGGTCTTTTGGCGATGCTTACCTCGCGTGAGTGATTATGAGCCTCCCGATTCTCATCCGTGATGCACTCCCCGACGATATTCCCACATGCTTGGCATTGGATTTATCGTATGAGACCGAGCGTGTTTGGCAAATGACCTTTCAACCAGAAACAGGTAATCGGGGTATTTTATTTCGTACAGAACGCCTACCACGTCCCATGACTGTCCCATATCCTGCCGATGAACGTCGTTTACGTTTGTGTATATCCAAAAAGCATTGTTTTGTCGTGGCGCTCACGAAATCAGATAACCGCCTTATTGGTTATTTGACCATGCGTGCCATGCCCACCCATAAAATTGCGCTCATTCAAGATATTGCTGTTGGCGAAATTTATCGCCGACAAGGGGTTGGTTTACGCTTGTTGAATGTGGCGCGTCGCTGGGCGATGGAACACGACCTTTTTCAATTACAAGTCGAGACACAGACCAAAAATTACCCCGCCATCCAATTTTTGCAAAAAAACGGGCTCAATTTTTGCGGATTTAATGACCAATATTTTTTGAATGGTGATATTGCTGTCTTTTTTGGTCAAGCCCTCAAATAGCATCCTCGCTCATTTTTAATTGCTTCTTTATACTTTTATGTTAGACTTCCCCTGATGATTGCAAGCACAGTTTAGAGGGGAGCTAATTATTTATGCAACAGATACGGCAATTACAATCGCACGAGTTTGAATCGCTAAAAAGAGACGGAATCTCCATCATTAACCCCACGAACCTAACCGATTCTGATAGCCAAACCCAGTTTTATGATGAAATGGCGCATTGCGTGTATGTTTTGCCCCCGCATGACGATTTTTATGCGAGTTTGGTCTCTCGTAATAAGCCACTCATTAGTGCAGACGAACAACAACTTATTAGAAAATCGCTCATTGTCATTGCAGGACAAGGAACAGTAGGGGGCAATTTAGCATTAGCATTGATTCGCTATGGATTTGAAAACATCCGCATCGCTGATAATGATGTGTTTGAAATCCCAAATTTGAATCGGCAACCCTGTGATTTAGCTTCAATTGGTGTTTCTAAATCAGAACATATCGCAATTTTAGCCAAGCGGATTAATCCATACGCAAAAATTGAGGTTTTCGCAGATATTTCATTCGATAATGTAAAAGCATTTGTGAGTGATGCTCAGGTCGTTATTAGCGCCCTCGATAATCCACGTATGATAGTCCAACTGAATCAAGAAGCGAGACAAATGAAGAAACCATTGTTGATGGGGACAGATTTGGGCGCAAAAGTGCTATTTGATTTTTTTGATTACCCCAATAATGCACTGTTGTTGAATGGGCGGGTGAATTTTGAAGAAAGCCAAAAGATACCCGATGATAAATTGGTCACGACAATCGTTGGTGTGCCGAATGTGCCTGTAGAGATGTTGCAAGCCGCTGTTATGCGATTTCGGGGTGAGATTAATTATTTTGCACAAACGGTTGTATCGGCTAGTTTATGTACTGCGATGCTGGTTGAGGGCATCAAAAACATCGTTTTGGGTAAAACGATGAAGAAAAAATCATTTGTCGATTTGATTAGCATCATGAGACCATTCAATATTCAACTCACACGAAAGATGAATTGGTTTAAGGTTGCCAGCGAATTAGCGCGAGTAATTAGACGTTAGCGATGTCACTCATGGGTATGAATTAGCGGAACTTTTTGCGTAATAATAGGTTGCCCCTACACGCTCATGAGAGACTAAATTATGCTTGTCGTGTACAAGGTATAAATGATTTCGCAATGAAAAGATGGTCTCTGTGGTGTTAGAACGCTTCTTGCAACAATCACTTGATTTGCTTAACGAAACACTTGCGGCGGCAATTGTGGTCGTAGCCGCCTCGTTATTGCTCTATAACTTATCACGAAATTTGCGTAATCGTGTCGCACGGACTTCTGCGGCTGTTCTGGCATGTGTGACGATTGTTTATTTGGGCGATGTCCTGATGTCATTGGCGATTCAACCCGCCACCATTGAAGCCTTACTGCGTTTTCAATGGATAGGTTTGGCATTCATCCCTGCCAGCACATTTCATTTATCAGATGCACTCCTCGCTACAACTGGTTTACCCTCACGGGGCAGACGTAGGCGGGTGGTGCGGATTTTATATGCCATTGGTGCATCGTTGCTCATCCTTGCCGCCATGACCGATACGCTTATTAGTGTCACCCGCTTACCCGATTCACAAGTGAGTTTGAATGCAGGTACATTTTTTGGTTTGTATCTTGCTTACTTACTTCCCACCAGTTTAATCGCGCTCAATAATGTGTGGCGGGCGCGGGCGCGGTGCATTACCAAAAGCACCAAACGCCGTATGACCTATTTATGGGTCTCGGTGCTAATGCCTCTCATTGGCATTTTCCCGTATTCAGTCTTTTTATCTTCTGGTGATGAATATACGGCAACGGCTTTGCTATTGGTGAACATGACCAATGTTGTTGTGATTTTAGCATTGTTGCTCCTTGCCTACCCCTTATCTTTTTTTGGTTAAGATTTACCAGACCGTGTGGTCAAAGCTGATTTGCTCCGATTTATGCTTTTAGGACCTTGTACGGGGTTATTGGCATTGGTGGTTATCATCTATAATGAGCCATTTTCACGGTTATTAGGTGGGCTTGGCGAAGAATTTATGCCGTTTATGGTGGTTGCCGTTATCTTATTATGGCAATGGAGTGTAGATGTCGCATTGCCATATTTAGAACGCAAACTCATTTATTTTGATGATACCGAGCAGGTGAATCAGCTACAAAACCTGAATGAGCGCCTATTTACTCGTGCCGATTTGAACCAACTATTAGAGGCGAATTTAGAAGCAACCTGCGATTATATGCAGGTCGGTGGCGCGTTCATTGTTAACTTGACATCGCAAACACCCGAACTCATCAAAACAGCAGGACATATCACTATCTCAGAAGAAATATTGGCTCAAACAGACTTCCCAATAGATAGCTTCAAACCACTTTCTCCCATTCAATGGAATGCGTATTGGCTTTTGGGATTATACAGCAATCGCCATCAGCAAGATGAACAATCAACTGTGTTAATTGGGTGTATGGGCTTTGTATGGACAGAATCGGAATTGGATGCCGATAAATTGAAATTATTGGCACGCTTTGCCAAACGGCTCGCCAGCGCCTTAGATGATTTGTTGTTACAAGATGAGCTATATGCCGCCTTAGAGGGATTATTACCCCAAATTAATGTCACCCGGGCGCGGGTTGCAGAAGTAGATTATTTACCCGGACGCGATGCCAAGCCTCGTATTATGAACGGTAATTTGCCAAATCGGGATGAATTGATTGAGCAGGTTCATGCCGCCTTGCGTCATTATTGGGGCGGTCCGGGTTTGACTAGTAGCCGATTGCTAGAACTCCAAAGTGTGCAACGGGCATTGGCAGAGAATGATAACAATGCTGTGCGGGCATTGCGGGCAGTGTTATTGAGCGCAATTGAACGTCTCAAACCAGAAGGGGAACGAAGCATGAAAAACCCAGAATGGACACTGTATAACATTTTACAATTACGCTTTTTGGAACAGCGTAAAGTGCGTGACACGGCGACACGACTCTATATGAGCGATGCGAATTTGTATCGCAAACAAAATATAGCAATTGAAGCCGTTGCAGAGATGTTAGTCAAAATGGAAAGCGAAGCCCAGTCTATACAAATCTCATAATTGTGGAGGGGGATTAGTGTCATCCCCCTCATAATCTAATGGTGTGAATTGTAACTTTCTATTTGCATACAACCTAAAAACTGCCTATAATGACTGATGAGGGATGAATATTCAATGTTTATAGGTAGTGTTAGAGGGGATTTTTATGTCTATTGAGGCACACCGTTACGATTATGTTCCACCACCATTGACATTAGATGAAGGTTATTGGGCGGCATTGTTGGATGAAGGTGAAAATACCATCACTATCCCGCATCATGAAGTTTTATCCACCCCGTTTTCAAAATATGATGATGAAATGGCAGATTCTGTAGATGCCAGCCATCATTACACCATGTATCGTGGCGAATCTGAAGAAGATTGGCGCTTAATTCAAGATATTTTTGAATCTGATGAAGTGATAGAGGTGAAGGTTGTTGGGTATAATCGGGGTGGTTTGTTGATTGAATGGCACACCCTACGCGGATTTGTCCCCGCCAGCCAGCTCATTAATTTCCCCGCAACCGATAATCAGGCGTTGCGCCGTAATGCGCTCATGAGTCGTGTTGG
>CALDGT010000391.1 GCA_937942935.1 uncultured Chloroflexota bacterium
AAATTCGCTGGGTGCATCGGCGGGCATGGGTGAATTATGATGATACTGGCAACCCCATCCGCATGAACGATAGCGCCAGCGACATCACCGAATATCGGCAATCGAAAGAAGAACTCGCCCAACGCGAGGCGAATTTGCGGACATTATTCAATTCGGTCAACGACTTTTTGTATGTGTTGGATATGCAGGGCAATTTTAAGGAAGTGAACCGCGCCGTCACTGACCGTTTGGGCTATTCGGTGGATGAATTGGCGGGAAAATCGGTCTTGATGTTGCACCCCGAATCGACACAAACAGAGGCACGCCAAATTTTGGATGCCATGCTACGAGGTGAGCGCGAATATTGCCCTTTGCCCTTACAAACCAAATCGGGCGATATTATTTTTGCAGAATCGCGGGTGGCACACGGCACATGGAATGGGGTGCCTGTTTTATATGCGATAGTCAAAGATATGTCGCTCCTCAAGCAATCGGAAGAAAAATTTGCGACTGCTTTTCATGCAAATCCACTCATGGCAACCCTCACCGAGACCGACACAGGGGTCTTGATAGATGTCAATGAGGCGTTTTGCAAGCGCATGGGCTTTAGCCCAAATGAGGTCATCGGAAAAACTGCCATTGAGACGGTTAAACTCGATGCCGAACAGCGCAAGCATGGGGTAGAGCGCATGAGAGAACAGGGGTTTGTGCGCGATGATGAAGCGATTTTATACACCAAATCGGGCGAGCCTGTTTATGTCCTCATCTCCGCGCAATTGTTCACCGTCAGCAATAAAACCTATACCCTGACCACCGCTTTGGATATGACCGAGCGTCGCAAAGCCGAAAATGCCTTGCGCGAGAGCGAAGAAAGATATCGTAGCCTCATCAATAGTTCCGATGCGGCGATTGTGATGGCGGATGCCGATGGAAAGTATTTATTCCTGAACCGAATCGCCAGTTTGCCGTATAATATGCCCCCAGAAGCCTTAGTCGGCAAGACGGTTTATGATTTATTTCCACACGATGCAGAACGCATTTTGCGCGATGTCCGCCGTGTGATTTCGCGCAACGAGGGCATGGTCTTAGAGCCGAGTGTGACGATTGAGGGAGAGACGCACTGGTTTCGGACGAGCATCCAACCCGTGTATGATGCCACAGGCAAACCATACGCGGCGATGATTTATTCCACCGAAATCACCGCGAAAAAGCTGGTTGAGCAAGAAATCCTCATCCAAAATGAGGTATTGCACCAATCGCATGACCTTATTTCATTCACAGACCTGCATGGCAATGTGTTATTCATCAATCAGGGTGGGGCGAATATGATGGGCTATGACAAGCCCGATGAATTAATCGGCTTTCAGATTGCCGATTTTCACCCCCCAGAGGATACCCAAAAAATTTTGGATGATTATATCCCTCATGCCATCGAACATGGATTTTGGCGCGGAGAGAATCGGCTCAAGAGGCGCAGTGGTGAGTTGGTCGAGGTAGACCAAACCATTTTTGCGGTTCGGGGCATGAATGATGAACTCACGCGACTCGCCACTATCATGATAGACATCACCCCCAAAAAGCGGGCGCAAGCCTTATTAGAGCAATCCAATAGCCTGCTCGAAAGACGGGTGATAGAACGCACCGCCGAATTAGAACGCGCCAAAGAACGGATTGAAGCCATTTTTAATTATAGTGGCGATGCGATTGTGTTACTCGACTTAGAACACGGGATTCAGCAGACCAATTTCGCCTTTCATCAGATGTTCATGACTGATGGCGATGGCGCATTTCGCACCCGCCTGCTCGATTGGGTGGTGGATGAGCATAAACAGGGTGTGTATGATGCGATTCAAAAAGTCGCCAAGACCAACCAATTATCGCATATCGAAGCACAAGGCAAGCGCACCGATGGCACGGTGGTAAATATCGAAATTGGCATCGCGCCGATTCATCGGTATGAGACGGGGGTATCGGATGTGGTGTGCATCATCCGCGATATTTCTCTCCGCAAACAAGCCGAAAATGCCCTCCGTGAAAGTGAGGCGCGGTATCGGTTTTTGGCAGAAAATATCCGCGATGTCATCATCCGCTTTAGCCTCGGTAGTGGCGATAACTTGTTAGAGCGCACATTTGTCACGCCATCGGTTTATGAATTGTCGAGATACACCCCAGATGAATTGATGGCAACCCCCGCGCTTTCGCTCATCCACCCCGATGATTATCCGCTCACCATTTCTGCCATCAAAGAGGCACTAGCGAGCAACAAGAATGTGTTTAGCATCTTGCTACGTATCATCCATAAGGATGGTCATCCGATTTGGTGCGAATGTGCCAATACGATTGTGCGCGACCCCCAAACAGGCGCCCCAACCGAGGTTATCAGCCTCGTCCACGATATTACCGAGCGCAAACAAGCCGAACTCGCCTTGATAGAGCGCCAAGCCGAAGAACACGAGATGCAAATTTATCTAAAACACCTGCACGAAATCACGCTCGACCTCACCCGCGCCGAAACCCTAGACGATTTTTATCGGCAGGCGGTGGAGCAGGGGTTATCTCAGTTTGGATTTGACCGCATGGGGTTGATATTGCACGAAAATGGGGGGGCGCGTGGGACGTATGGCACAGACCCACAGGGGAATGTCGTCAATGAGAGCGATTTGTGTTATACCCCAGACCAATTATCGCCGTTTATGAGGCAAACCCTCACCAGCCAAAACCGCATTTTATTTTTATCCGATACCGAACATGCTTTTTATCGTCAACCATTTGGCAGGGGACAACGGATGCTCGCCTCATTATGGGATAGCACCCTATTGGGGTGGTTGTCGGTGGATAATGCGGTGCATGATAAGCCATTTAGCAAAGCCCAACGCGATATTTTTGCCTTATATGCCTTGGCGATTGGGCATTTGATGGCACGCAAAAGAGCCGAATTCGATTTGCGCCAAAGCGAGGTGCGGTATCGGTTTTTGGCAGAAAATATTAAAGATGTCATCGCCAAATTATCGCCACAAGGGATACGCACCTTTGCGACGCCATCGGTGTATGATTTGCTCGGTTATCGTCCAGAAGAAATCGTCGGAAAACTCGCATTTGAAATGATTCATCCCGATGATAAAGAAAAGAGCTTTACGATATTGAATAATGCGCTGGCTTCTGGTGTGGTCTTTTTCCGTGTGACCCAACGGTTACGCCATAAAAACGGGCATTATATTTGGGTAGAAGTGACCAACACAATTGTGCGCGACCCCAAGACCAATGAACCGACTGAGATAATTGGCATTATTCACGATATTACCGAGCGCATGAATGCCGAAGAAGCGATGCAACAAACCATTCAGCAAGAAAAAGAATTGATAGACCTCAAATCGCGCTTTGTGACGATGGCATCGCATGAATTTCGCACACCACTCGCCAGCATTTTGGCGACCACCGAGACCCTGACGATTTATCGGGATAAGATGGATGACCAACAAATTAACATCCGACTCGATAGGATTCGGCAACAAGTGTTACACATGAAGGAAATGATGGAAGATGTGTTGCAATGGGCAAAAATGCAAGCGGGGCGGGTCGATTTTAAGCCGAAACTGGGCGATTTGGATGCGCTATGCAAAGAGATTATCGAAGAATTTGATGTTCAAGAGGCAAACCACGGGCGCATTGTGTATCGGCATAACCTCCAAAGCCTGATGGCGGAATATGATGAGACGCTCATGCGCCAAATCATCAGCAATTTGCTCTCGAATGGTCTAAAATATTCTCCAAATGGGCAACCTGTGCATATCAGTTTATCGGCACATCACGACCAACTCATTTTATCGGTCACAGATACCGGCATCGGCATTCCAGAATGCGACATCAAACGCTTATTTGAGCCGTTTCATCGCGCTACCAATGTCGGGATTATCTCTGGGACAGGCTTAGGCTTGAGCATCACCCACCAAGCGGTACAAGCGCACGGTGGCGAAATTATTGTCAACAGTCAGGTGGGGGAAGGGACGACATTCACAGTTATCATCCCAACACAATCACAAAAGGATAGTTCAATAAATGACGAAGATATTAGTGGTTGAAGATGAATTTCAGATTTTAGAAGAAGTGGTGGATTGGCTAAAATTTGAGGGATATGAAGCCGTTGGGGTGACAAATGGGCGGCTGGCATTATTCGAGATTGCCAAAAGTATGCCCGACCTCATCATCTCTGATATTGCGATGCCCGAAATGGATGGGCATGAATTGTTATTAGAAGTGCGCTCAAACCCCAATTTAGTCCATATCCCATTCATTTTTCTCACCGCCGCCACCACCAAATCGGATGTTCGGCGTGGGATGGACAGAGGCGCAGATGATTATCTGACCAAACCCTTCACTCATGCCGAAGTGATGGGCGCGATTCATGCCCGTCTGCAAAAAAAGGAGTTGATAGAGGGGCAAATGCAATCGTTTGCGGGCGAATTGCAAAACGCGCTCAATATGGAACGCGAAAGGCATCAGCTTAAGGCGCGTATTACGGCGATGTTCTCGCATGATTTTCGGAATCCACTCTCTGCGATTTTATCGTCATCGAATATCATCCGCAATTACGAAGCCAAACTGACCCCAGAACGCAAGCGCCAACACCTAGACCGCATTGATGGTTCGGTGCATTTGATGCTTCAGATGTTGGATGATATGCTCACGTTGTCGCAAATGGAGAGTGGGCATCTTGAGTTTTATCCGACACCAACCGATTTGGCGCGGTTTGTGGGGGGCATTGTCGAAGAATTTCGGATGATTGACCAAGACCAACACACCCTGACCTATAAGCCCCATTTGGAACACGCTGTGAATATTGATTCGCGCCTCATTCGGCAAATTATGGCGAATCTGATTTCGAATGCGCTGAAATATTCGCCCATCAAAGGCGAGGTGGTGATTAGCCTCGATGAACACGAGGGGTATCTTCGCATGATTGTGAGCGATTTTGGCATGGGAATTCCACAAGAGAGTTTGGCGCATTTGTTTGAGTGGTTTTATCGGGCAGAGAACGCCAAAAATGTGAAAGGGACGGGTGTGGGGTTGAGCATTGTGAGGGAATGTGTGGAGCGTCATATGGGGCGTATTATGGTAGATAGCACAGAGGGCAAAGGCACAACCTTTACGGTGCTGGTCAAAGAGGGCTAAGACATGACAACTAACGCGCCAGAATGGGATGAATGACATTAGGAAAAACGCACAGATGGGGATATAGTGATAAAATCAAAAATAGAAATCGGCAAACATCATGTTGTGTGATGCTATCCGTTGACATATATAAGGAAAAGACTCATGACAGACCTAACGACAACTTATTTGGGCATGACCCTAAAATCGCCATTGGTGGTCTCTGCAAACCCCCTCTCTGACGATATAGATAATATTCGCAAAATGGAAGATGCGGGCGCGGCGGCGGTGGTCTTATATTCGTTGTTTGAAGAACAAATCGAAATTGAACAACGAGACCTCCATCATCATCTGACGTATGGCACAGAAAGCTATTCCGAAGCCCTCTCTTATTTTCCAGAACCACAACAATTTATCAGCACGTTAGACCGTTATTTGGCGCTCATCAGCAATGCCCGCAAAGCCACCGACATCCCGATTATCGCCAGTTTGAACGGCAATCATACGGGTGGCTGGACACACTTTGCCCGCCAACTCGAAAAAGCGGGTGCATCGGCACTGGAACTGAATATTTATAACATCCCCGTTGATTTCGATAAAACCGCGCTGGAACTCGAAAATGAATATATCGACATCCTCAAAGCGGTTAAATCGGAAGTGATGATTCCTGTGGCGGTCAAATTATCGCCATTTTTCACCAATATGGCGCACATGGCGAAAAAATTAGCAGATGCAGGCGCAGATGGCTTGGTGCTGTTCAATCGGTTCTATCAACCCGATGTGGATTTAGAAGCCCTAGAGGTGTATCCGCATGTGTTGCTCAGTACCCCCGCAGAAATGCGCTTGCCGTTGCGTTGGGTTGCCATTTTACACGGGCGGATTAAAGCCAATCTCGCCGCCACCACCGGGATTCATACCAGCGAGGATGTGTTGAAGATGTTGATGGTCGGCGCGGATGTAACGATGATGGCATCGGCGGTGTTGCGTCATGGCATTGACCATATCCGCAGTGTCGAAGCGGGATTGAAGATGTGGATGGAAGAACACGAATATGAATCGGTTGAGCAAATGCGCGGGAGCATGAGTTACCTCAAGGGTGGCAACGGCGCGGCATTTGAACGGGCGCAATATATTCGTTCTGTGAGCAGTATGCCAAAATTGAACATGGCATAAGGGAAAAAACAACCCCTATCCCCCCGACCCCCTTTCCCCATTGCATGGAGAAAGGGGGCAACAAGATTTTTTTCTGCGATAAAATCAAAACAGGCGGTTGTCCTGTTTACCAACATCAACCGCGAAATTATTTACAAACATCGGACGCAAGGCAAAATTAGGTTAGGGATATTTTTAAGTTTTGTGGCTGACATACGACCCTAAAGGGTCTAGTCAGCCAGTACACCCTCCAAAATAGGCAGGCATGTACTGGCTGACTAGCGCAAAGCGCGTATGTCAGCCACCAGATACCCCACGAGGGTGCGTCCAATGTTGGTAAACAAA
>CALDGT010000392.1 GCA_937942935.1 uncultured Chloroflexota bacterium
CCCCCTTTCCCCATTGCATGGAGAAAGGGGGTGTTTTTTTCCGTATGATTATGATTGTAGGGTGGGTACTAGGGCGCGTGCGCCCGTATGTCCCACCGAAATGAAAAAAATACGCCAAATGATTTTGAATTTCACCCCTTTCCACACGGTGGGGAAAGGGGTGCTGTTCCTGCACATATTCCATCGAAGTGTCGGATTTCCGACAGAAAAATCAATCCAAATGCGCGATAATACCTATATCAGAATCTGAAAAACGTATCGCTGGCGATTGTTTTATGAAAAGTGTAAAAACTCTTTTATCAGTTGTCATAATTTACGTTTTTGGGATATGATGAATAATGACGTTTGGAGAAAATTTATCTGCGAGGGGAAAGTTTATGCGTCTGCGCGTATTGTCTGTTTGTGTTAGCCTGTTATTGGCGGTATTTTTTTCTGTGTTACCATCTCAACCTGCTCAAGCCGCCCCACAGACTGGGTTTAACGGTTTAGGTGGTGGAACATCGAGTAGTTATAGCATGTCTTTGTTTCAACTTGGGTTCACATTTTTAACCAATTCCACCGTAGATGAACTGGTGAGCGTCACGATGCGACTCGTTGGGACTTCCCCAGTAACCCTCAGTTTATATAACAGTGATATGAGTAACAATCGTGGCACATTCATCACCAATATTGCCACCGTTACGATGAGTGGGGAACAAGAGTATGTCTTTGTGCCAAGCACGCAGATTTTGTTGCAACCCAATAGTTATTATTGGATTCAAACGAGCGTTGCAACAGGCTCGCTCGCCATGAATAACGCGATGACATCCGATTATTATACGTTTGGCATAACACAATTATATGATACCAGTTCTAGCACATGGTTTACTAAACCCAGTTCAAACAGTTCCTCTATAGAGGTAAATACATTCAATGCTTTATTGGCGACTGCCGCTTGTGATGGTCTTGGTAATCTGAGCATTGCAGTCCCATCTGGCGATGCCAATTTTAGCATCACAGGCACAGGTGAGGGATTGCCGACAACCATCACAGGCACATCCATCATCAACGCCGATAATATCGGTCCAAATGTGTGGACGGGTGTGAGCATCACCGAATTAGGCGGTGATAATGAATCCCTTTTGCTTGGCAATTTTACGTGCAATGACCCCTCACTGGCAGTACAAATGTGCAATGGCAATGATGTGAATATCAACATCACGGGTGGCGATTTTCCGATGACGCTAACCGATGTGGGGTTAAATCTGACAGTGACCAGTTTAGGCATTGTTGTTTTGCCCGGTCCCATCAGTTACGCGGGCATCACCCATGCCGAAATTGCGGGCGATTTTCAATCGCGGACATTCACTGCTATTTCTTGCCCTGTGGTAGTCAATGCACCACTCAGCGCGACGGCTGTGTGTAATGGCGCAAATTTAGAAGTGAACATCACCAGTGGCGACATCCCCTTAGAATTGACTGCCGATAGCGGATTGCTCCAAACTGGCTTTAGCACAGGCTTACTCGCGCTCACGGGTCCGCTCAATGAGACCAACCTCACACTCACCGAATTGGCTGGCGATGGTGAAAATATTAATTTGGGCGATCTTAATTGTTTTGCCAGTAGCACGCTCACCGCTACCGCCGTGTGTGTTGGGGCAGATTTGCAAGTGACCATTTCTAATGGCAATGCGCCATTCAGCATTTCTGTCACTGATAGCAACGGTGTGATGAATTCGGGCGGGA
>CALDGT010000393.1 GCA_937942935.1 uncultured Chloroflexota bacterium
AAGTAGGTCAAACCAAAATATTTGAAAATCCCATGCACCTCACACTATCGGATGTGGGGTTTCTGCAAGTTGTGGATGACCCAGACGGCTCATATCAAAAATGGTATGATGGGCGCTATGTCATCCGTGACGCGGTTCAAGCCTCTACTCAAGCCGAAAATATCGCATTTATAGACCTTACACCGCATTTTGAAGCCCGCGCTCAAGCAGGCGACGTGTTATTTTATGTCTACGATACCCATCCCAATCAAGACGGGCATAACCTCATCGGTACAGTTTTAGCAGATAAATTGCGCGATTCAAATCCGTGTGAGGGGGGAGCATGATAAGTTGGTTTAATCAATTTTCGTATCCTATTTTTAGCATCATTATTGTAGTCGGCGCAATTTTGCTCATGCGCCGATTCAAACTCAAATTACCCGTCATGGGCGCGATAACCATCATCCTGATTGGCGGGTTGATTATGCTTAACCTGCTACTCCGACCGGGCATTAGCACCGTGACCAGCGCACAAGAGGCACGCGACATCATCGGCAATGGTCGCCCCACCCTGTTGGTATTTCATAGCAATTACTGTAGTGGCTGTTTGGCGATGAACCCGTCTATTGTGGCGCTCGCAGATGAAATTCGGAGTGATTACAACGTGATTCGAGTGGATATTCACACCGAAACGGGTCAAACCCTCACACAAGAACTCGGATTTTCTGCCAGCCCAGAATTTGTGTTGTATTCATCCACAGGTCAAGAAATTTGGCGCAGTAACGGCTTACCGAATAAAAACACATTACAACTCGCGCTAGGGGATTCATGAGACCGCACATTTTATTGATATTTTTGGATTGTATCGGCTTGGGGGAGGATAATCCCGCCACCAATCCGTTTGCCGTTGGTGATTATCCCGCGCTCCACAGCCTGAGCAATGGCTATCGTTGGCTGAATACGACAGGGAGACAATCCGCCCCGCGTAGCCTATTCATCCCCACCGATGCCCAAATGGGTATGGCGGGATTGCCCCAAAGTGGCACAGGACAAGCGACCATCGTCACAGGGCGCAACATCCCAGCGCTGATTGGCGAACATTATGGACCCAAGCCCAACGAAGCCACGCGCAACTTGTTGGATGAAGGCAATTTTTTCAAAGAAATGGTGGCACATGGCAAAAAAACCGCGTTACTTGAAGCCTATCCCCCACCATGGCATAAAGGGATTAATAGCGGAAAAAGTTTGCCCGCTAGTTATCAATATGCGCTCAAATCGGCGGGGATACGTTTTTTTGATGAATCCGATTTACGCGCAGGTCGTGGATTGAGTGCGGATTGGACGGGCGCGGGGTGGCACACCCAACTGGGTTATACCAATACACCCATTTTAACCCCATTCGAGGCGGGTGTGAAATTGGTACACATTTCCCGCGACTACGATTTCGCCTTTTTCGCGCATTGGTTAACCGATGTAATTGGGCATCGTGGCACACTCACCGAAGCGGTGAACCTGCTCACCACCTTTGACGGTGTGATGGCAGGTGTGTTATCTGCGTGGGATGATAGCGAGGGTGTGGTCATCATCACCAGCGACCACGGCAATATGGAGGACATTGGCAATCGGCATCATACCGCCAACCGCGTCCCAACCGTGATTATTGGGGAACAGAGGGGTATTTTCGCCGATTTGGATGATTTATCGGGTCTGGTGGGGTGCATGAGGCAGGTTTTGGGAATATCGGCTATACTATAAAAAATAGCCGTGAGGATGATTTTAGTATGATAAACGACCCCTCAATTGAGATAGACCTTGTGAATGGGTTGCCATTAGACGATTTTTTGCGTCTGAGCCAAATTCACCCCTTTGAACTGGTCAACGGAAGGCGGATAGATAAAGTGTCTTCGGTATTCATTCACAGCGAAATTATCCAAAAGATTTTTATCCTCCTCTACACTTATCTCACACAGCATCAACTGGGGCGCGTGTATCAAGAAACGACCTACACCCTATCCGATACAACGCATCCCAATTGGGTGAAAGGCTCACGCATCCCCGACCTGATGGTCTATACCCAAGCCCGATTCGCATCTTATATTGCTAATACG
>CALDGT010000394.1 GCA_937942935.1 uncultured Chloroflexota bacterium
AATAGTGGATAAATATGTAATTTGATGCGTAATGTAGAGACTTGCCATGGCAAGCCCCTACACACCCTCAAAATAGGTATTGTGTAATGGCGGACTAGAGGCGGTTTTTGCCTCGTATATCCGCCATTTATTTTCAAAATACAACTACCAATATCCCACCCACCAATATGGATGCAAATGCCGATAGGCAAATGGTCTGGAAATGAGCGCGATAGGTTTCTTGGTGGGCGGTTACATATTTTTGCACGCGCAGGATGATGAAAAATGCCCCGCCAACACCTAAAACCCCACCATACATCCCAATTAAACTGCCACCGATGCCCGCAACACCCCCGCCAATAATGCCACCACTGATGATAGTCACCAACAGACCGATGCCACATGCTACTGTGATGATGATAAGATTGGTTTTGGGTTGCCACTGCCCGATGATGCTTAATAATAACGCCCACGATACGACGAGGGCGATGCTCGAAATGCCCAATAAAACCAAATTAATTTGCCCCGAATCTATGGCGGGGCGGATGAGGGTATCAAATCGGGGTGAAAAAATTGTGCCGATGTCTAATTGATTTGGGATATTTGTCCAGAACCCTATGCCAGATGCAAAACACACCAACCCCAAAATAATCCCAATTATTGGCATTTTACCCTCCTATTGATATGACGATTTATTTTATTCTACCCCAAAAATTCCAGCAACAACCGATTCACGGTATCGGGTTGGTCATGTTGCACCCAATGGGTCGCATCATTCAATATCTCTAAGCGCCCATCATCACACAATTCGATGCTCGGTTGTGCCATGCGATGACTCAAATAGGTGTCATGCTTGCCCCATATCATCAGGGTGGGCGGTTTGATGCGCCAATCATCAGGCGGGGGAGGGCTTTGGCGCACATACGCCCGATACCAATTTAACATGGCGGTGAGTGCGCCTTTTTGTGACCATGCTTCTTGATATTTTTTGAGGTCGTCATCGCTAAAACTGCCCTTACGCGAATTGAATTTGAGGTAACGGAGCATAATCCCAGAATTGAGCGCAGTGAACAGTGTTTCTGGCAAAAATGGCAATTGAAAAAAGCCTGCATATAAACTTTTGATGAGTTGGCGTGGGTCACGGCGCAGGGTTTGGTCGAATATTTTAGGGTGTGGCACATTCATGATGACTAATTTTTGGATATATTCGGGGTGTAATAAGGCTAACCACCATGCTACCATCGCACCCCAATCATGCCCCACGATATTGACTTTTTCGTGACCTGTGGCGCGGAGCAATCCGACTATATCCAACACCAATTCGTTGATTTGATAATCACTCAAGTCGCTCGGTTTATCGGTCAGGTTATACCCGCGCTGGTCGGGTATCCACACATAAAAGCCTGCATCCACGAGGGGTTGAATTTGCGCCCGCCACCCATACCAAAATTCTGGGAAGCCGTGTAATAAAATCACTGGCTTGCCTTTGGGGTCGCCCGCCACCATCACATTCATGCCGATGCCATTTGTGCGGATAATCCGATTTTCCATGCTTATTCCTCATTTTCACTCGCG
The DNA here is from genome assembly GCA_937942935.1 of uncultured Chloroflexota bacterium. Classification (GTDB taxonomy): domain Bacteria; phylum Chloroflexota; class Anaerolineae; order Aggregatilineales; family Phototrophicaceae. The sequence goes on from CALDGT010000394.1 coordinate 1,555, forward strand.
CTTGATGACGATTTGCCGTGTCGAATCCGCCGTATAAAACCCATCAGGCGGGGCATCGCTTGGGTATAGAGCCAATACAGGGGTGGATATGGCGCATAATCCCACGCGCCAATATGACGCACGACATCTCCCCGAAATCCTTGCTTGAATTGATACACCCCCCACAGGCGGTCAGATTCGACAAAATCATTCGGTGCGCCCCACATATCATACAGCGCATAGCCCTGCGCTTTTGCCCATTTCATCCCCTCCCACTGGAGCAAGTAATTCGGCATTTTTTCACG
>CALDGT010000395.1 GCA_937942935.1 uncultured Chloroflexota bacterium
TTGTCCCGCTCATTCACGGCAAAATCGAATGGTAATTTAATCGTCCCGTACAAGTAATAAGGTTGTCCTGTTTATCAACATTAGGCACACCCTAGCGGTGTGTATGGTGGCTGACATACGCACTTAACGGGGGGACAACCGCTATCGCTAGTCCCCCTAAATGCCGCCAGTACAATTCTGCCTATTTTGAAGGATATGCTGGCTATAGGGACATGATTAATCGCGTCCCTACAGGCTTCAGCCTTGTATATCTGCCCAACGCCGTAGGGTACGATGCACCGTTTGAAGCAATAACCCGCGTTGCTCATAACCTTGCTCGTTCCATTCGCTAATGCCCAAATAAATACGCTCAGTACATAAGCGCGACAGTCCTAATATCAGCCGATGCAAAGATGCTTCGGCGGTAGCTTGCTCATCTAATGCTGTCCATCGGCGACCACGCTCCCACCCCACTGTCAATACATAGGGATTGGTGAGGGGTTGATACACACGCTCCGACCAGCCATCATCACCAATATTCAACCAAAATTGATAGCGCACAGGGGTATTGCGGAGGAGAAATGTATAAGCAGGTGCGACCAATACTGCCGAATCTGTACCCGCCCAACGGGGTGCATATAAATCGGATAAAATCCCCCCAAATAGCATATGGATATATGCCGCCCCCGCCGATTCCCCCTCTGGAAGTGTGCCTGTCTCCGTCAACATCAAGCGGAATCCCATTGCCGATTGAATGAGTGCCGATGCGACCTCTGCCATATCTTTATTCGGGTTGCCATCTAAATTGAATCCATACCCCTGCACCGATAACACCTCTCCAAACAACCGACGCCAAAAATGGTCTAAGGGTTGCTCTGGAGATGAACTGACTAAATCTAGCCATGTGCGTAATGATTCATATTTTGCACCATATCCAAAGGTGATGCGCGATTGCTGATTCTGTGGCAATTCCATGAATGATTTGAGTATTGGGCGCAATCCCTTCCATGTAACAAGGCGCGATACCAATAATTGGGCGCGGACTAAATCCATCCCTAGCGCCGTCTTGAAGGCGGTGATTAAATCTTGCCTAGCGGGATGTATGCCCCATTGCGGATGTGCTAGGCAGGCTAAATGCAATAAAGTTAGCGCAGGCGGTTCTTCTGAGAGGGGGCGCGATGGGCGATGTGAGCGCACAGGGATAGCCATCCCCTCCAAGCGCGACATCAAACTAAAGCGCAAGGTGTCGGTGAGGAATGGGGATAAGATGGCGATTTCATGCGGAGGCACACCCTCCCCCACCAGCCGATTCACCTCATCGGCAACGGCATCAGTCAATTGGGGATAGTAGCGAAAACTGTTGATGATATGCCCATCCGATAGATTCGCCGATGCGGGTGGGATGAGGTCGGGTGTGCCGAGTGTCGTCACCAATTCGGATGCAAATTGATGAATCGCGGGTGTGGATGTGAATAATTCGGTGAAGGTATGATGGGCATCACACAATTCACGGGCGTAATGGAGCAACGATACATCTGCGCCCAAAAAACTCCGATACCCACCCAATAAATCGGCAATCAAAACCGCACCTTTCGCGCCATCCACCAACGCCTTCAAAAGCCGATGTGCGGCGAGACTGTTTTCTTCGCAATTATCGGCGATGATATACCGAAATTGTTTGGCGAGATACGCTTTCACCTCTGGGGATGGCAACAAATACTGGATGAGCAATTCGACTTGCAAGGAAAAATCGAGCAAATTTTCTTGATAGCAATACGCACGAAACGCATTCGCACACACTTGCACATCGGCATAAACACGCAATTGCGGGTCGTTATCATTGCCATCCCACGCCATGCTCAAACGGTCTGCGATTTGGGTATACGGAAATCCGACCAATGCCGATTTATTCAGGTTATCCAAAATTTGGCTATACAGACGGTTACGCGGTTGCTTGACGGTATCGAACAAGCCATCGCGCTCGATGATGGGGTCTAATAAACGCCCCATAAAATATTGTGAGGTCTCTAATGATAAAAAGGTGGGCGGTTTTTGTGGATTGGCAAAGCCCGCTTTTTCGGCGATGAGCATCCAAAACAGTGCAATGAGTGTTTGGGTTAGGCTACCAAATGTGGCAATGGTCGCATCTGTGCCTTCTGGACGGTCCGCGCTACGAAGCGATTCGCGGTAGGGGGTGGCGAGTGTGATTTGTGGCAATAAAATCAGGATATGATGGGCGGGGGTGCCAGTCTCTAGCCATGTCGCCA
>CALDGT010000396.1 GCA_937942935.1 uncultured Chloroflexota bacterium
TCAAAAACCGGAATTTCTGCCCCTTCTGGTGTACCAAGACCAATCGTATGGATGATAACACCTTCTAATTTGGCTTTTTCGGCAGGGATAAGTGGATTACCAATGTGATTTTCGCCATCACTAACAATCAATAGCACCGTTTTGCCTGTGATGCGTTTATTACTTATATTGAGTGCTACATCTAACGCACTTTCCAATGCTGTTCCCCCTTTTGTGATAGATTGTGTACTAATCGCATTCGAAAATGTGGACGCCGATTGTGTATCAGTGGTAAGGGGAAATTGCACATATGCCGTGCCTGCAAATACAACCATTCCAATCTGTGTATTTGGGGAATTAAAGATAATATCAGTCAAGATGAGTTTTGCGCGGTCTAATCGGCTAGGGATGATATCTTGCGCGTCCATACTCTGACTAATATCTAGTAGGATAATCAATGCCATGTTATCGGTTGACATTATTTCATGGGTTAATCCCCAAGATGGGCGTGCTAAAGCAATGATAACCATCCCCAACCCCATGAGCCACATCAATTTTTTGATGTGCTTGTTTCGTTTTTGCCAATTGATGAGTGAATTAGCTTTATCTCCGAAGTTTTCTAGTCGTTTTTGAACAATCCGCCCTCGCCATATAAAAAATAGACCTAAGATAGGGATAAGGATGAGTAGGAATAAGTTGGTAGGTGCTAAAAAGGTCATTTATTCCCTCATATCAACTTCTGGAAAATCGTATATCGTAAAATTTGTGCGATAATGAGCAATATTAATGCTGGATATAGAAACCATTCTGCCACATCATACCATTGGGTAATCATTTCGCGCTCGGCATTTGAGCGTTCTAAGCGGTTGATACGGTCATAGATGAGACTTAACCCCTCTGTGTCTTCTGCGCGATAATACAACCCATCTGTGATTGTGGCAATTTGTGAGAGTGTTTCTTCATCTAAATCACCTGAAGTATCCGCTTTGCCCATGCCAATTGCATAAACCCGCACACCTAATGTCCGCGCCGCAAGTGCCATCTGAATAGGGTCTATGCCCGCATTATTTGCGCCATCAGTGAGTAAAATTACCACCTTACTAGCTGATGTATTGGCGCGGAGCATGTTAATTGCACTTGCCAATCCCAATCCCAATGCTGTGCCATCTTGTTGCCCTTGTAATTCTGACGCGAGGCGAATATTAGCAAGTAGTTCTTGTAAAATCATATAATTGAGTGTGAGTGGGGCTTGATGAAACGCATTTCTGGCGAAAACAACCAACCCAATGCTATCAAACTGGCGTTGGCTAATAAACTCACTCATCACTCGTTTGGCGGCTTGTAGCCGATTATCAGGTGAAAAATCTGGCGCGGACATGCTTTGGCTAATATCTACTGCCAAAACAATTGCTATACCTTCCCCGCGTATTATATCTCGATTGCTACCTTGTTGAGGGCGTGCTAAGGCAATGATGAGCAATACTAACCCCAAAAGTCCTGAAACGTTGGGAACATGAGATAATTTTACACGCCAACCATCGTTTAACCTTGCCATCAGCCGAATATCAGGATACCGTAACGAAGTAGGTTGGTTGCCCTTGTTTAACCACAACAATAATCCAAAAATACCAAATAATCCAAAAAACAAGGGTTCTGCAAATCGAAATTCGGTCATGATTTGTCCCCTGTATGAATATTTTGTACCCATGCTTGCGTTATTGACAACAATTTTTGTGGGGGATATGCAATTTGTATTGTTGAGAATTTACCGACTGTAAGCTGTTCTAATATCTCTGCTAACGCTGTTAATTGATATGACGCAACCCGCCCATCGGATTGTAAACGGGTTAAGATTTCGATGTCTGTCATATCATGTGCCGAGATACAATAGCGCATTTGTAGATAAGTGCGTAAGATTTGGCTGATTTTTTCATAAGACGGGGTATCATGGATTGTATCCAATTGTAATAAAAATTCGGTTTGAGGGTCGGGGAAATTGGTTTGTATGGCATTTTGTCGTGCATGATAACTTAATAATTCAATAGCGCCCATAACAATCATCGTCATGATGCTAATACCAACAAAAAACAACCATATCGGTAAAAACGGGATGGTAATGGGTGGCTCATTTTCTTTAAGGACAAGTGAATCTTCAGTCAAAATGCTCGGAATACTCAAAAATATGTCGGGAATGATGTAAGTTTTTAAATCGGTTGTGCCTTCAACTCGATATAGAATGTTAGCTTTTGGCAAGGCATAATCGCCAGTTTGCCATCCTACCATCATAAATACTTGTCGTTCTATGGTGCGCCCATTTTCGGATGTTGTAACCAATTGACCTGTCTCTATCACCTCAAAAATGCCCCATTCTTTGGTGATTTGTGGGCGTTGCAATACTTGAATTTGCATATCATAAATGATGGTTAGCGTGACTTCGATTGGCTCGCCAATGAGTGGGCGTGAATTGCTCACCGCAAATGAGGCGGTGAGGGGTTGCTGGGCGTCGAGGGGTGATATTCCCAATAACCATAAAATGCCGATTATGAGCCAAATTCTGGTTTTCATCGGCGTATCCGTTGGGCGCGTCTATTGAAAAATTGGGTTAGTGCCTGATAACTATCCCCATTTGTATCTAAGAAAATAGCATCTATCTGCGCCCGTGAAAATAATTTTTGGCGTTGAGCATGAAATTTGACAGCCTGCTTAGAAAATTGTGTTTGCCACTGGTCATTATGAGTATCTATCAATCGCAACTCGCCTGTTTCGGCATCACGCACATGAACAAGCCCCACATCGAGCCAACGTGCCTCAAGTAAATCATTGATACAGACAGCGATAAAATCGTGTTTTTGTGCGGTGATGAGCAATTCGCGTTCATAACTACTGATGGCATCTAAAAAGTCGGAAATAAAAAACACGATTGCCCGTTGGTGCAAACTGCGATGAATTGCCCGCAAACCCACCGATAAATCGGTCTCGCTTTGGGTAGGCTGTAGGTTCAATAAATCACGAATGATGGTTAAAACCTGATTTTTCCCTTTTCTTGGAGGCAATATATGACGAATCTCATCATCAAAAATCATCAACCCTACTTTGTCATTGTTGGTGATAGCAGATAGTGCCAGTATCGCCCCAATTTCTGCCGCTAATTCATTTTTATGATGTATCCCTGTACCAAAAAACAAAGAGGCGCTCGCATCTACGACAATAAAAACCACTAACTCGCGTTCTTCTCGATACGATTTTATATACGGCTCACCCATACGTGCGGTCACATGCCAATCAATATTACGAACATCATCACCTTGTTGGTATGGTCTAACCGTCTCAAATTCTGCCCCATGTCCTTTGAAAATCGAATGATATGCCCCCGCAAAGGTCTGTTGTACCCGCTTGCGCGTTAAAAATTCAATTTTACGAATTCGTTTAAGGGCATCTGGTGATAGGCTCATCTTATTCCCTCATGGCACGGGTAATTTATTGAGGAGTTGGTCTATCACTTGAGCTGATGTCATATTATCTGCTTCCGCCTCAAATGATAAGATGATACGATGACGCAAAACATCTGGAGCAATTGCTTTTATATCTTCTGGAATGACGAATCCCCTGCCCCGCAACAATGCAATTGCTCGCGCACATTTCATCAATGCAAGGGTTGCGCGTGGTGATGCACCCACATCAATGAGGGGTTTTAATTGTTTAAGTGGGGTGCTGGCGGGGTCGCGGGTAGTAAAGACTATATCCAGAATATAGTCTTTGATTTTGGGGTCAACATAAATCGTTTCTGATATGGCTCGCAAATGCTTAATTTGCTCGGCAGTGGCGGTTGGTCTGGCTTTTGGAATGTCTTGTGTCCCCATCCGTTCCATCATATCGCGTTCTTGAGCGCGTGTCGGGTATGTCACCACCACTTTGAGCAAAAAACGGTCTAGTTGTGCTTCTGGAAGCGGATATGTTCCTTCTTGCTCCAATGGGTTTTGTGTTGCTAACACCATAAAGGGGTCCGATAATATCCGTGTTTCGCTCCCGATGGTGACTTGTCCTTCTTCCATCGCCTCTAATAATGCCGATTGTACTTTGGCAGGAGCGCGATTAATTTCATCTGCGAGGATAAGGTTATTAAAAATAGGACCTAAATAAGGGGTGAATATGCCTGTAGCAGGATTATAAATTTGTGTGCCAATTAAATCGGCGGGGAGTAAATCGGGTGTGAATTGCACCCGTTGAAAGTTGAGTTGAAGCGCATCTGCAAGGGTACGGATGGTGAGTGTTTTTGCCAAACCGGGTACCCCTTCGATGAGAACATGACCATGACAAACTAACGCAATTAACAACCGTTCAATCAGGGTATCTTGCCCCACAATGACTTGCTTAACTGTCTCTGCAATAGTGCGGAGCAATGCCGATTCTCGAGCTATTTTTTCGTTTAATTGTGCTATGGATGTCATACAAATATCCTTTGATTAAAATAACCGACAAAATAGCATTTGGTTTGGCGTACCACAACTCGATAGCGCGTTAGCGACAATAAAAGCAATTCCGCCACACATCGCCAGAACGATGAGGAAGAATAAACATCCACACCAAGCCACAGGACCTCCACTTAAAATGCCCGTAAATGCACCAATAATACCTGTAAAAATATCTAAAATACTGCCAAAAATTTGAAGTGTCCCTGTGATGAGGGGCAAAACGATAAGCAATGCAAGGCTGATGAGACACATCCCCCCACATACAATAACAACAATTGGGACATTCGCATTTTGTAACAACTCACCGATATTCATAAAATGCCTCTCTATTTGCAGGCTTCTAATTTTTCTTCAGATAAAGCCCATACCGATTCGGTACTATCACGGTCATAACACCGACAAAATATTGCGGGTTCTCCTTGTCCTTCCCAAAGCAAATAACTCACATTTGTCTGAACACAAACTGCCTCATCACTTTGGCTATGCAGTGTTGTATTCACAATTCGCAACCCGCGATAATCTTCTTCCATGACCAATTGTACTTGAAATAGTGGGTGCTGATAACTTTCTGGCACATCTCCAAAATGAGAAATGGTAATTTCACGCTGTACCGCGAGGATAAATAGGCAAAGCGGGGTGAGCAAGAAAATGAACCAAAATATCAATAGAATAGTACATCCTGCGCGTCTGATGGGGTTGCGTTTTCGTTCTCTCACAACATATTCAATCGGCAGATTTGAATCAGATAAAGGGGGGTGATTATCGGTCATAAAGGTCTCTTAGGGTTGTGATAGGCGAATTTGAATCTGGTCTTGCGTATCGTAGCTCACATGAGCGAAATAGGGTGCTGATTGAGGAGGCATATTTAAGATATAGGGTAAAATCTGGGGTAAATCTTCAACTAAATCTAAGGATTGCACGATATTTTTATGTATCCAATGTAATGTACCTTCGCGCTCATCTCCAATCACATCACGTTCTGATGTATATGCGAGAAAAACAAATAATAAAATGCCTGTTTGCTCGCCCGCATCAATATTATGGATACCACATAACCGCACTTTTTCGATATGTAAACCTGTTTCTTCAAGAATCTCGCGTTTTGCGCCTTCCTCTGGTGTTTCATCATGTTCGATATGCCCACCTACCCCATTATAGCGGTTTGGAAAGACTCGTCGTGTTGGGGCGCGTTTCATCAATAAAACGTCATC
>CALDGT010000397.1 GCA_937942935.1 uncultured Chloroflexota bacterium
GGTCCGTTGCTACGTCCTGTATTGCCACTCACACCAATAATTTGTCCCATGACAACTTCTTGACCTGTGGTGACATGCACTTGTGAAAAATGGGCATACGCCGAAAAAATGCCATATCCATGATCAATAATAACACAATTTCCGCGAATATCCATCAACCCCGCATATGCGACCACGCCATTCCCCATCGCCATCACAGGTGTGCCAACCGCCGCCCGCAAATCCCAGCCCGTATGCCGTGTCTCGAATGTACCATTTAATACCCGAAATGCCCCAAATGGAGAGGTAATATCGGCATTGATAGGATATTGAAACCCATCCTCACCCCACAATTTTTCTTCTGTGAATACACTCAGCACCCCGTCTAATTTGGCAAATTCGAGGCGCTCGATTTCGGCATCCATCAAATATGTCCTATCGGCGGCGAGGTTAAATTCTTGGCGCACAAATCCGCCGAGCGTGACGGTCATCGGGACAACCAAACTCACATCGGGCAAGTCATCGCTCCGCTTAACAGTGACGGTATATTCCAAATTATCGCGGGCGGGGGTATCCATATCTATCACCAAAAAGCCATAAAACGCATCATCCTCAATCTCAAAGAATGCGGCTTCTTTTTCGCGGAACAATACCGTTGCGCTGATGATTGTCTCGCCAGAAAGCCGTAATACCCCTGCCCGTCCTTGTGGAAGCGCATTGAATAAGATTTCTAGGGTGACATCTTCTGCTGTCACGGTTTGGGCGGGTGTTGGGTATGGTTTTGGGGCGGGCGGTAAATCGGATTGTGCATCTACATGTGGGGCAATGGTTAACAAAATAATTGCAAAAAAGATGATAATTGGTTTTATCGTTGTCATATCTCACATCGATGTGTAGGCGCAAAAATTTACGCCCAAACAAAGCCTATTCTCTCACTAACTAAACAAATTATCGCTATATTATGCGAGGCGGGTGGCATTTTGACCAGATGCACCCGCCTATCAGTAGGGGAATCGTTTATTTTATGGGGCAGTGGTCGCCTCTGCGGTGATTTCGGGTTCTGGGGTCTGCTCGGCTTGCGCTCGTTCCAAAAATCCTGCCACATCAAATCGGACGGTGTTCAAAATCGCCTGAAATTCATCTTCTGCGCCGTCCATCGTCTCAATTGGCTCTGTATACATATAAAAAGCAAAATTGAGACCATCCACATACAAACTCACAAACCAACCGCGTGTATCTTCTGTGGTGGGGCAAGCAACCGCCGCAAAACCTGTCCCCAAGCCAAATCTATCACCAATGGGGTATTCACGCTCAACATCTGTGCCAACATTACATTCGGGTTCAAGCAATGCCAACCGCAGAAAGCGCAATCCATCCATAAATGGGTCTAGCATAACGGTGCCTGTGTCTACGGTATCGAGTCCGCCTGCGATATTTTCAAATCCCCACAATAACACAATATACCCAATACCCTCATTCACCAAACCCGCATAAATGGTATAGGGCAACACACGCAATCCGGTTAAATCTTGCACAACAATTGTCCCATTTTGCGATACCCATCCTTCGGGTAATTCGATGGTAATCGGCGGGTCTATCTCTTGACCTTCGGATGGCTCAATGATAATTGTGATATCTTCGACTTCATCCGTTGCTTCTGGTGTGATTTCTGGGTCAGGAGATGGGGTCGCTGTTTGTGCGATGAGCATCATCGGCATCGTCAGCAGTAACAACCAGATAATCAATAGGATTTGTGCTTTTTTCATCATTTATACCCTTATGCCGTGCGTATTCTATCGAGTATGGCTTTTAGTTGCATAAGGTTATGTTCTTTTTGTGCAGAATACAAGGCTTTTGCGCCATCGGTAAAATAACTATGATTGCTCAAAAAACGAATCTCAAATTCGTACCATGCTTCATCGGTCATTTTTGCCCCAAACAGCGCCAATTCTTTGCGGAGTTGTGTGCCTGTCTCAAAAAAATCGGTTTGCCCAAGCGAATTCATGTCGGCATCTGCCATAATTGCCTCTAACAAGTTATTGGGCGATTGTGGCATTTTAGTCGCCATGATAATCCCCCCAATCACATCAATTTGAGGGCGGGTATAACCAAAGCTGGGCAAAACTTGCGATACAATCTCAATGCCAATTTCTTCGTGGTCATGTCGTTGATAAATAAAACCAATATCATGAAAATAAGAAGCCGTCTTGAGCAATAACAAATCCTCGCCAGTGATATGATGCCACTCGGCTAGTTCTTCTACTGATACCACAACATCATCACGAGTATGTTCAAGAGAGTGATAGGTTAAGTTGGGATTCAGTTCTTGAGAAAGTCGCTGAATCGCATACTCTTTTGCACCGAAAAAATTGGGTTCTGTCATAAGGTTAACAATTCCACAGATAATAAAAAACGATATTCTATTCTCTCATTATGATGAAATTCATCATTCGGCACAACCAATTTTACCCCTATTTTGGTGTGAATTTTCAAACAGGATTCTAAAAACGGGATTGGATAGGCATTATCTCACTATGCGCTACCCCATTGTGCTATAATTCACATTATTTTTTGATGGATGATTGGAATTGTTTTATGCCTCGTATACTCATTGCCTCAGTTGACCAAACACGTCCTTTTGCACAAAAATTGCTCGAAAATTTATCGAAATATTATCAATCTATTGGGTTACTTTCTGATGATGCCACTACCGCCACACAATCTATCGCGGTTGCCGATTTATTATTGATGGTGATTGGTGAAAATTGGAAAGCGGAGATTGCCCAGAATCAGACCGTATCTGATGCCCTCGCCGATGCGCTTCGCCGTAGTGATTTGCCCCTCATCGCGGTTTTAGCCGATGGCGCAACCATGCCACCTATCACCGATTTAGCGCCAGAACATCGCGCTATTGCTTATATGAGCATGGCGACTATTCACCAAAATGAAGCCTTTGAAAGCGAAACACTCAATTTAGCGCGACAGATGGCAGAATATATCCGAGATACATCACCAGAAGGCTATAGCGCACAAACTGGTCGGGCAATCCCGCCCAAAAAGCGGTCTAGTGTGCCTGTGAATTTGTTCATCGTCATCATTGCCCTCATCTTGGGGATTGCGGTGGTCGTCATCCCACGGATGCGCGGGGTGAATAACAATGCTACACCAACCCTCACCCCACGCTTTAACGAAACCGCATCGGCACGCATCACAGGGCGCGATTTTCAATTGGGGGTGGCGGCAGGACTCAATAGTGGGGTGCGCGGTCAAGAATTGCTGAATGGGGTCGAATTAGCCTTATCTGAGCGCCCAACTATTTTGGTGGGGAATAAATCACATCCAATAGACCTCATCACGCAAGATACAACCTGCACCGCATCGGGCGGGATTACCGTTGCCAATACTTTCATTGCTTCACCCGATTTAGTCGCTGTCATCGGCGCAGATTGCGAAGAAACCTGCAAATCGGGGGTGGAATTTTATGACCGCGCAGGCATTAGCACCATCAGCCCTGCCTGCACCTCACCCATCCTCACACAAGGCGAAAATCCTAGTTTTTATCGGACAATCCCATCTCAAGCCTATACTGCTATCGCCTCTGCCCAATTTGCATTGGCACAGGGGTGGAATAATGCAGTGATTATTCACGATGAGCAATTGGTCGGTGGAGAATTTGCAACCGCCTTTCGTGATACATACGAAGCAGGCGGTGGGCAAGTCGTTTTCACCAACATCGAAACCATGACTTTTAGCATGAATAGCCTTATTCAAACCATCACAGAGGCAAATCCCAGTGTGGTTTATTTTGCAGGACGTGAGACGACATTGGTCGAATTACGCGCCGCGCTCGCCTCACAAATTCCCCTCATCGGCGGATTGCTCATCAATGAAACCCAATTTTTGCAAACAACAGAAGGCAATCCGGATAATATCATCATCGTTAGCCTCAATGCACCACAAAATTCGACTTTAGATGCGCTCCGTGAACGTTATATTGCCAGATTTGGGTCAGAACCAACCAGTGATTTATATGCCTATGCGTATGATGCCACCATCATGCTTTTGAATAGTGTCGAAAAAGTGGCGCTTGATGAAAATGGGGTGTTATATATAGACCGTTATGCCCTGCGTGAAGCATTGCTCGACTATGATGGCGTGGGCGCAACCGGAAAAATCATTTGTGGCGGTGATGGAGATTGTGCAGAATTGGCATATACGGTTTATACTATCCAAAATGGAGAGTTAGTTACTTTTGGTGGTGAATGATGTATGACCCAACATTAGATGATTTTATTGCCATGCTCAAATCCGATAATCCAGATGAACGGCGCAATGCGGCGTGGATGTTGGGCAGACAACGCGATATTTTATGCGTCCCGCCCCTCATTCATGCCCTCAACGACCCAGACCATGATGTGCGCTTGCGTGTGGCAGAGGCACTTGGTAATTTACGTGATGAACGGGCAGTGATGCCCCTCATCACCGCATTAGGCGATGACTCAGAAGAAATCCGCGCCCAAGTGATACAAGCACTCGGCAAACAACAAGATTACCGCGCTTTACCGAGTATTATCCCATTTTTGAACGATGCCAACGCGCAACTCCGTGCTTCTGCCGCACAAGCCCTCATAGATATGCCAGACCAAAGCGCCCTACCCGCTTTATTACGCACATTTTTGACCGATAGTGAACATCTGGTGCAATATTTATCGCGCCAAGCATTATCAAAAATTGGCGGAGAAGCCTTGCTCAATGCGTTGTTATTAGAACTCAATGGCGACCATTCGGCAGGTATTATCATTGAAATCATAGAGATACTCGCAGGCTTAGGGGATGCTCGCGCTTTGCCCACAATCGAAAAATTGACCACACACGATGATCATTTTGTGCGCGAGACAGCAAACTGGGCAATGAAGCGACTCGGTTAAAAGTCGAATTTGCCTTCTAAATTGGGGTCAACCCCTTCTAGGGGTTTCATAGCGACAATTTGTGAGATATTTTCATCATCACATTCATGTAAAATTTGCCACCCCTTAAAAAGCAGGGTCAATTCACCAACATCCAATAGATAAGCAGAATTAAATGTTGGCGAGTTGGATGTATGACGGATATTAAAAGTCTCATAAATCACCCGTCCACCATTCACCACACTGGCGCGGAGTTTACGAAATAGGTTGCGGTCTAAAAACCGAAACACACACACCACATCATACATCTGGTCATCAAAATCGGTATCATCCAAATCGACTTGGAGCAAATTGATTTTACGCAATTGGCGCTTATTGATTTCATCTTGCGCCCGCCGAAGCGCAACACGGCTAATATCCATCATATCCACTGTATAACCCTGCTCCGCCAACCATAACCCATTTTGTCCCACACCACATGCCAAATCTAATGCCCGCCCCTTTTGATTCGATTGTAAGGGTGGGGTATAGAGCAACAACAACGGGTCGGGCGCAGGATAGGGTTCAGTCAATTTTTGGTGATATTGCGAATCCCATTTGGCGCGGTCTTGGGAAGACATACTTTTCCTTTTATTCTATTTTCCCCCAAAAATCGGGATATAAGTCAACGCATCTGGGACAGATTTTATCGCTTCATCATCACTGGGTAAACGGGTAGCTTTTGGATTACGCCGCATTCGTTCCATCGCCATATACGCATCGCGTAGGCTGATAAAATCGGGTGTATTCCAATTTTGTGGGACAGTAAGGCAATCCATAAAAGCGCGGATATTTCCACCGTGTCCGTGTGACCAATCTGGCATACTCGGCGATAGTAACGATTTGGCAGACGATGCTTTATCGCCCATCACCCGATTCACCTGCCCCATCATTTTACTAAAAAGGCGGTTTATCTGATTTTGATTGAGTCCTTTTGCCATTTGCTGAATTTCTGGCGGGAGTGCGCTCATTGGAATGGCTTCATTTTGGGCGCTCGATGATAATTTTCCACCTCGCAAAATTGCCTCATGCAAATCGGCAACGGTTAAGCCCTGTTTGAGGTGTGGTTGTAGGGCAGAAAATGGTTGTGGTCTCCCATTCAAAAAAACATGGGCATCGCCACTGTCATCGGTGATATGCAAATGCAATACCAACCCATATTCAGATAATTTTGCGGTTAAATCAAATGGAAATTCGCCTACTGCACGAATCCATCCATCTGTTAGCCCACCCAAAAATAATTTTATTCGATGCTGGTAGGCTTTATATTGCATCACCGTGAATGGGTCATAAACACCATATCCAATGTCGGTGATGATTGTCCCTATCATGCTGGCAACTTGCTTTGGGGTTTGGTTAGTATAAAAATGCAGACTGTCCCATTGAATCGGCATGTGTGTCCTCACGTTGATAATCGCCATTTTCGGCATAACAAATAATGCTTCCAGAATCTACAAAACCTGCCTCACGACAAACACGCCTATCGGCTTCAATTTCCCCAGAGGTGAACACAAACCGCTTATTCTTTTGAGCGGCAATGGCAATCGCTTTATGTTGCAATAATTTGAGTGTTTCATGGTCGCGGAATTGGCGCATCACAGCGAGGGCGCTAATATGGGCAGTCTCTGCATGAAAAGTTACCCGCGCCACACCGATGGGCAATTGGTCGAGGTATAAAATAATATCGGATTGATTTCCTAGTGCAATATCACGGAGTGCCTTACCAATATAGATTGGTTCAATGCCATGTGTCACGACATCATAATGTGCATTGCGCCATACATACCACCACACTGCGCTTTCTTGGGGGTTATGTACCAATTCAAACCGTTTTTCATCGAGTATTGAAATACGTGGCAAAGTCTCGTTGGGGTCTATGGTATAGGTCATAATGGAGATTTCACGCTCAACGCGCAAGCCTAATTCGCGCAAACTTTTTTTTTTTTTTTTTTAATATAAAACCTCAACATAATAAATGCGCTTTTTGCGATTCAACTCACCCAGTCGCGTCAATCCTTTTTCGATGTCTTGGGTAGGAATCCAAGCCGTATTACGGCGGGGGGTGATGTAATTGAGGTCAGGCATGGGATTATCTGGATGATATAACACATCTACCAGCCCAACCTTTTCGCTGACCGCACCCAAACTCAGGTGGGTATAATTGAGGTGTTCTTGAACCGCACGCAATACCACCCGCGATTCTTTCACTTCGTTATCTGTCATAGACCATAACAACTTTCCTAAAAATCAAATGATTGTTAGGAATATCATATCATAGGCGTCAGTATGGCAGATTATATCCGTGTTTGGGATACGATAGAGTTTGGTTTTAATTTCCTCATGCCACAAATTGAAACAGAATAACGGTCATAATCACACCAATCAACGCCCCAACAACCACTTGCGCGGGGGTATGACGATTGAGTTTGATGCGTGCCAACCCAACAATAAAAATGAGTGGCGCAATGAGCAGACCAACTGTCCAGCCAAACAACAGACCACAGGTGGTTGTCGCCCCAGCAATACAAATGGCATGAACACTAATTTGCCACATCATGGTAATTCCAAGCATCACCCCCAATTGCACAAGGCTAAATAACGCAAATGCAGGCATCACACTGGTAGAGGCAATCAGGCGCAACACACCAAATGCCAATCCACTACCAAGCATTGTCACCACAAATGGGGCAATCCGTTGCTCACGCACTTCCAAATGTAAATCGGTAATCGCACCTCGTTTCACTTGAATGGCGATAAAAACCAATGGAATGAGGCATACCATCGCAATATAGGTGAATGCCCATAAAAATCCTTCTGAACTGGTGGTGGCATCTCTGAAGGCGATTGGGAATGCTAATGTCGCCCACACCACAGGCGGGCTAAACACATCCGATACAATGCGTTCCCACGATATATCATAATCCACAGAACCAATACGCATAAAGCCTCTCACATGACGACTCTTTTTATTCACATGCCACTAATATAGCACAACCTGTTTTAAGAGTGGATGAAAAATTTTTATGATTTGAAAAAATGAGCGACTTCGCCCTCTCTAATGTTTCTCTGACATTATTTATGCGATAATGCAGTTAAGTGCATAATTTGGGATAAATTGATAAAAGCGCACACCTATGCTAAACTTACACAAATGGGTCATGAGAAATCACAAGGCTTCATCAGGTCGCCAAAGGAGAAATGCCGTGCAAATTGGCGGACGTTATGAGATATTAGAGACAATCGGTGTTGGTGGCATGGGGTCTGTATATAAGGCACTAGACCAAAAAACAGGGCTAGAAGTCGCCATCAAACACCTTAAGCCAGAGGCTGTCGCAAAAGATGAAAGTTTGGTAAAACGCTTTGTCCGCGAAGCCGAAGCCTTACGTCAGCTCGACCATCCCAATATTGTGAAAATACTCGACACAGAACACATTGAAGATGAGCATTATCTGGTGATGGAATTGGTCAATGGTGGGTCATTGGCACAAAAAATCCGCGAGAATGTCAAATTTTCTATCGGTGAATTATTGCAACTCGCCTTAGAGTTATCAGATGCACTCAGTCGCGCTCATCATTTACGCATTATCCACCGCGATATCAAACCTGCTAATGTGTTACTCGCAAGAGATGGCACACCCCGCCTAACCGATTTTGGGGTGGCTCGGCTCGATAGCGAAGAACGCATGACACAAAGCGGGGTGGCAATTGGCACGCTCGATTATATTGCCCCCGAAGGCTTAAATGGGGTCGTAGATGACCCGCGTTCTGATATTTGGTCATTTGGAGTCATGCTATTTGAATTGCTCACAGGGCAACGCCCTTTCGTTGGTAAAAATATCAGTCAAGTGGTAAAAGCCATCCTAATGGATTCCCCACCCGATTTGGAAACACTCCGACCAGATGCGCCTGTTGCCCTAGTAGACCTTATTGAGCGTATGTTACAAAAAGAACCAAGCCAACGAATTGGCAGTATTCGTTTGGTCGGGGCAGAATTAGAGCGCATTTTGGCGACACAAAACGGAGATATACCACTCATCCCGCGCACCATTACTGAAACACCCCGCCCCCTCAGCATCAAACATAACCTGCCCGCCGATACAACCCCGTTTGTTGGTCGAGAAGCAGAATTAGATGAATTACACCGCCTGATTATGTCTCCCAAAATCCGTCTTGTGACCGTCATCGCACAGGGTGGCATGGGCAAAACACGCCTCGCCTTGCAAATCGGGCATGAATTTGCGGGATTAGCAGACCGTGATGAACTCACCACCGAACAACGGACTTATTGGCGGAATGGGGTTTATTTTGTGGCGCTTGCCCCTCTGGTGAATCCAGATGACATGGTACAAGCAATTGGTGATGCACTTGGCTATATTTTTAAGGCAGGTGGTGATAATAAAGCACAGTTACTTCAGTATTTGAGCGACAAACAAGCATTACTCATCTTAGACAATTTTGAACATTTATTAGGTGGGACACATTTGGTAGATGACATTCTCATCTCTGCCCCATCGGTCAAAATCATCGTCACCTCGCGGGTACGCCTCAATTTAACCAGCGAGACATTATTCACCCTCGAAGGCATGGATTTCCCCAATTGGGAAACCCCAGAAGATGCGCTTCACTACAGCGCGGTCAAATTATTCATGCAAAGCGCCAGACGCGCCCGCCCCGATTTTGTATTGCAACCAGACCACTTGCAATATGTGGCGCGAATTTGTCGGATGGTGCAAGGGCTACCATTGGCGATTTTATTGGCGGCGGCATGGATAGAAATGCTCACCCCACAAGAAATTGCAGATGAAATCGGTAAGAGTCTCGACTTTTTAGAAAGTGATATGCGCGACTTGCCAGAACGTCATCGTAGTATTCGCGCTGTCTTTGATTATTCGTGGAATTTGCTCGATGAGACAGAACGGAACGCCTTCATCAATCTCTCTATCTTCATTGGTGGGTTCACACGCGAGGCGGCACAAAAAGCAATTGGGGCATCATTGCGTGTGTTAACCAGTTTAGTGAATGCGTCACTCATCCGCCGTTCTCCGAACAGTGGGCGCTATGATATTCACGAATTGTTGCGCCAATATGCCCAAGAAAATCTCGAAAAATCGGGGCGATGCGATGATGTAGACGAGCGATATGCCAATTATTATTTATCTTTTTTGGCAGACCGCGAAGCCGATTTACAAGGCAGGCGTCAACTGGGCGCATTAGATGAAATCGAAGCCGACCTCGAAAATATCCGTCAGGCATGGCGGTGGGCAATCGCAAAAAGACGAGATGACCTCATAACCCCTGCATTAGAATCATTGCACTTATTCGGACTCATGCGCTCATACCAAGCGATGGGCAAAAAATTGTTCATCAACGCCCGCGAAACATTCTCTCAAACCACCCACTCGGCGTTATGGGGAAAATTGGCGGTGCGCTTTCCAGATGTCAATGATGCTATGCAAACGACTTATCACACCTGCCTAGAAATTGCGCGGAAAAATCATGACCAACTCGAAGAAGCCTATTGCTTACGGATGTTGGGGGTATCTTTGGCTCATCATGATGAGAATACAGATGAAGGCATTCCAACATTAGAAAAATCTTTGGCGCTATATCAACGGCTAGGCGCAGATTTTTATGTCGCGCAAGTCATGGATGATTTGGCGTATGCTTATACGATTACGGCAGATGTGCAAAAACATCGTAAGTATGGAGAAGATTGTCTGGCATTACGCCGAAAAATTGGTGATGTTGTGCGGAGCGCAGATGTCATTATGAATTTGGCAAGTGCCTATATTTTTGAAGGCACATTGCGCGATGCTATCACGCCTTATACTGAAGCAGAAAAAATTTATAAATTAACCAATAACTTGGCGGGACTCTCTCATTCGTATGGTCTGCAAGCGTATGCGTATTATTACACAGGTGAAAAAGAACTTGCCTATGAAAAAGCCCTCAAGGGGTATGAAACCGCAAAAGATGTCCAAGATATAGAAGGGCATATTTATGGGGCGAACATATTGGCAATTTGGCATTTGGCTTATGGTGATTTAGAAACAGGCAAAGCCTATCATGATGAAGTCATGGCAAGGATTTCGCGGGTGCATTATCCACTTGTCCCAACAGAATTTTGCGATGCCATGATTGCCTTGCGTGAAAAGCGATATGATGCCTGTTACGAATTTATCCATTTTAGGTTGAATCGAGTACGCGAGACGAAACGGGTTAATTTTGGCTTGGTGGCGGTTCTGCTTCACACCATCATCAAAACAGAAGAGAATCTTATCCAACCTGAGGATATAGAACGCCTTAGCGCCATGATGAACTTTGTAAAAGCAGAATCGGGCGAAAAGACTTGGATTGACCATTGGCAAACTTATAATAGCACCCTTACCATCCTCAAAAACAAATGGGGCGCAGATGAATTTGCCGACATTTGGGCGCGTGGCAATCCAGATACCCTATTAGACCAGTTCTTAACATGGAATCCACATAGATAACAAAAATTTGTTTATCTATATATTAAGAGAATAAGTAGCTCAGATAAACTCAAAAGCCCTTCTCATGAAGCCAATATGATGAGAAGGCTTAGAGTTGTCATGAAAAATGAAGAAAACCCCACATTTTGCATTTTGTGTTACTTGAAAATGCTGTTATAATTCACCCCATGAATCTAAACAAATGATAATGTAGTTTTTTTATAAGGAGGGTGCGACCTTGGGTGTACTGTTAGAGGTCAATGACCTTGTTACCCGGTTTTATACGCAAGAAGGCATCGTTTATGCAGTGAATGGTGTTTCGTACACTCTAAATGAGGGTGAAACACTCGGTATTGTGGGTGAGAGTGGTAGTGGTAAAAGTGTTCATGCACTCTCTATGCTTGGACTCATCCCCATGCCCCCCGGTAAAATTGAGCGCGGGAGTGTCGTATTTCAGGGGCGCGATTTAGTCAAACTGAGCAAAGATGAAATGCGCCTTGTTCGTGGTGCAGAAATCGCTATGATTTTCCAAGACCCAATGACCTCGCTCAACCCTGTCCTCACCGTTGGCACACAATTGACAGAAGGCTTAAAGTTGCATTTGGGCATGAATCAGGCGCAAGCCGACAGACGTGCCGCCGAATTGCTCGATATGGTCGGTATTCCAGACGCACGCAAACGCCTCGCCAATTATCCGCATCAATTTTCGGGTGGGATGCGCCAACGTGTGATGATTGCCATCGGCTTATCATGCAATCCTAAATTATTGATTGCCGATGAACCAACCACTGCTCTCGATGTGACCATCCAAGCACAAATCATTGAATTGGTCAAACGCTTGCGTGATGAATTGAAAATGGCAATGATTTGGATTACCCACGACTTGGGCGTGGTTGCTGGTTTGGCAGATACCATTCAAGTGATGTATGCGGGACGAATTGTAGAACGTGGACCGATTCGGGCTGTATTTGATAATCCGCGTAGTGCCTATACACTCGGATTGCTCAATTCTTTGCCTCGTGTAGACGCAGAAGGTGGTGGTGGCAGACTTCATCAAATTGAAGGGTCTCCTCCAGATATGCGGATTGAACCCATCGGCGATTCATTCGCCCCACGCAATCCGTTGTATCGCACAGAACGGTGCTTCACAGAAATACCACCTTTACGCCAAGTAGAAGATAGCGTCCCCGGTCATCTGGTGGCGGCATGGTACGATTTGCCCGCCCTCCGCAAGCAACATGAAATGGAGAAGTCAAAACATGGAAATTAAGACGGCAACCGCCTCTCAAGAAGTGAAACAACAACGTGAAGTCATCTTGAGTGTGCGTGGACTCAAAAAATATTTCCCAATCACCTCTGGCATCATCGTCCAACGACAAGTCGGCGCGGTTAAAGCGGTAGATTCTGTTGATTTTGATGTGTATAAAGGTGAAACATTGGGTTTGGTGGGTGAATCTGGTTGTGGTAAAAGTACCACTGGTCGTACCGTGTTACAACTCTACCGCCCAACTGCGGGGTCGGTGCAATTTGAAGGTGAAGAACTCACCACCCTGCGCGGGGATGAACTCCGCCGTATTCGCCGACGGATGCAAATTATCTTCCAAGACCCATTTGCATCGCTCAACCCACGCATGACCGTTGGCAATATCGTGAGTGAACCACTCATCATTCACAATGTTTATAACAAAAAACAACGCAGAGAATTTGTAGAAGAGTTGCTCGTCAAAGTCGGTCTTAATCCATTTTATATCAACCGCTATCCGCATGAATTTTCGGGCGGACAACGGCAACGTATCGGGATTGCGCGTGCATTAGCACTCAACCCCTCTTTCATCGTGGCAGATGAGCCGATTTCGGCGCTCGATGTATCTATTCAAGCGCAAGTGGTCAATTTGCTCGAAGATTTGCAAAAAGAATTGAACCTCACCTACCTGTTCATCGCCCATGACCTGAGCATGGTGCGTCATATTTGTGACCGTGTGGCGGTGATGTATTTGGGTAAAATCGTGGAAATTGGACCAACCAGCATGGTTTATAACAACCCACTCCACCCATACACCCAATCGTTACTCTCGGCTGTGCCTGTTCCAGACCCCACTGTCGAAGAAAAACGCCAACGCATTATTTTGGGTGGTGATGTCCCAAGCCCTGCCAATCCGCCCAAAGGGTGCAATTTCAATACCCGTTGCCCAGTTGCAATGGATTATTGCTATCAAGAACCCGACCCCGAATTGTTGGAAATCGAACCTGAACACTTTGTCGCGTGCCACCGCGTGACGTGATTTTTGAAGATTAACCTCACCCCTAAATCCCCTCTCCAGTTTGGAAGAGGGGACTTTTTTTCACAGAAAATTTCAATTTCTGCCCCTTTCCCCACATCACATTTCTTTGCACATTTTATATAAACAAATTATAATCCCATATCATTGTTACCAACGACATAAGGGGAAAGCATGTCTCAAGGGAATTTGGTTGGGCAGACATTAGGACAATACCAATTACGTGAATTATTGGGTGTTGGTGGGATGGGGTCGGTGTATCGTGCGTATCAGGTCAATCTGAAGCGTGAAGTCGCCATTAAAATTATTTCGCCTGAATTGGTCAATAATCCCGAATTAATGGCGCGATTCATCCGCGAAGCCGAGATTTCTGCACAACTCGAACATGCCAACATTGTCCCTATTTATGATTTTGGTACACAAAGTGGTGTTACCTATGTCGTGATGCGGTTGCTCACCGGTGGGTCATTATCACGGCGCATTGAGCAACGAGCAGAAGATAATCGCCCACAAATTTCATTAGGTGAAACAGCCGAATTGCTCAAACAAGTGGCGAGTGCGTTGGATTATGCCCATAGTCGCAATGTCATTCACCGCGATATTAAACCCGCCAACATCATGTTTGATAATCAAGGGAAACCCCATGTGGTAGATTTTGGCATCGCCAAGTTAACACGCGGTGGCATATCCTACACCCAAACAGGTATGGCAATGGGAACGCCCAATTTTATGCCCCCCGAACAATGGCGCGGTGAAGAACTAACCCCACAAGCTGACCAATATGCCTTAGCAGTGATGGCATATCAATTGCTCACGGGGCGCGTGCCATTTGATGGTGATAGTGCTTTTGTATTGATGCACAAACATCTGCATGAGATGCCCACACCCTTAAATACCTTCCGTCCCGATATTCCGCCTGCGGTGATGATGGTCATCAATCGGGCGCTGGCAAAAGATTCTCGGCAACGATTTCAATCGTGTACGGCGTTTGCACAAGCCTTTGAAGGGGCAATTGCGGGCAATATCGGACAGCCAACTGGCATGTTTGTATTTCCAATCCGCCCCACATCACCTATGAGCAAAAACCCCGCCTTTACACCCAGCAATATCCCATTTTCGACACAATCCAAGACCACTACCCAAAATATGTGGATTGGCGGGTTAGTGGTGGGATTATTAGCAATTTTTTCGGCACTCGGACTTTTATTTTCGAGCAACAATGCGAATAACAACAATGCCTCAGATAATACGCTCACACAAGCGGGGAGTGTGGTTATCCTCAGTAATCCAACCAATACGGCTGAACCAAATCCGACAGCAACTGCCACACCAAATGAGCCGAGTCCAACACCAACCGAGACCCTAACACTCGATTCACGCAGTATCGCACAAACATTGGTGGCAGAAAATGCGAATGCAACCGCAATTGCCGATAGCATCACCGCAACCATCAATGCCGAATTAACATTGATTCAGTTAGAGGCGGAATTTGCGAATGAAACCGCCACTGCCACACTCTGGACAAAAACACCCACCACCACCGCAACCATAACACCATCTGCCACTAGCACATCAACACCAACAGCGACAGCAACCGATACACCCACCGTCACACCATCATCTACCATCACGCCAACGGCAACCGATACGCCATCCATCACACCGACCGATACCGCCACATCTACCTATACACCAACCCCATCGGCGACAATCACCCATACACCGACCGATACACCTACGGTTACGCCGTCACCGACCGCAACACCGACATCTACCGCGACTTTAACCCCAACACCAACACTCACACCAACGGTGACACCCACCTTCACCCCCTCGCCGACACCACTGGCAACCGCGACACCTGCCGTTCAGATAACCATACAAAATGTTGCCGTTCCACGTTCTTTAACACAAGAAATCAATGTGCGCCCAGACCCCAGTACAAATAACCCTGCTAGTGGTATTTTAGCACCCTTACAAGAAGGGGTTGTTATTGGTGAGCAAACAGGGAGTGATAATCTCCTTTGGTACAATATCCAATATTCCAACAATGGAGAAGTGGCAACAGGCTGGGTACGCAGTGATTTGGTTGATATAGATTCACGACCCATCATATCTAATTTGCCAATTATCACCCGTAATGAAGATTGGACACCAATTGAGCAAGAATTTGACGGTGTGGTGATGGTATTAGTGCCTGCGGGATGCTTTATGATGGGTAGTGAGGATGGTGATAGTGACGAACAACCTGTTCATCAGCAATGTTTTGCTGAACCATTTTGGATTGATAAATATGAGGTAACACAAGCCCAATTTGAACAATTGGGTGGTCAAAAAGCCAATGCAAATAGATTTGCAGGTGATAATTTACCTATAGAACGGATTACATGGTTTGAGGCGCGTGATTATTGCGAAAATAATCGGGGTGGGCGCTTGCCGACAGAACGGGAATGGGAATATGCCGCCCGTGGACCCAATAACCTGATTTATCCGTGGGGAAATGACTTTGTGGCGGATAATGTGGTGTATTCTAACAATAGCTATGGAACTGCACTTGTAGGAAGTCGTACAGGCGGTGTATCGTGGATAGGCGCAATGGACATGAGCGGAAATGTTTGGGAATGGGTAAGTAGTTTATATCAACCCTACCCATACAAAAATAACGATCATATTAACAATATAGAGACAGGTGTGTTACGAGGTGGTTCATGGAATGTTAACGATACCTTACTACGTGCATCTAACCGCTTCTGGAACTATCCTTATGTTGTGGATATCATTTTTGGTTTTCGTTGCGCCCGCTCGTATAATCCCTAACACTTAATTGATACCGACAAAGCCAATTGTAGCCATCCCAAAACACACCCTCTAAAAACAAATTTAGGGGGTGTTGTTTTCATCCTCAAAAATATCTTTGACTGCCAGCCGAAAATTCGGCAACAAATCAGGCGCGTCTAATACATCATTCACACCCAACACGCGCGGATTTTGCCCCATCTGATGAATTTCGACCTGTTTTTCATCGGTATCCACCACCCAGACAATCGTCCCCGCATTCAAATACCCTGTGATTTTGCGCCGTAAATCGCGTAATTCGGATTTGTTTCCGCCATCGGAGATGACCTCAACGGCTAAATCGGGTGGAAGATTGTAATATCCCTTTTTGCTGGCAGATGTATATTTTGCATGGGATATATAACCGACATCAGGTGCATAACGGTCATCATTAACCTTATAACCGCCATTTTCACCAGATAAGAACCCCAATTTATTTTGGAGCAAATAAACAAATAGAAAACCAGCAATTCTCATGCCAATGATTGAAGAATAAAGATTAGACGGCATTTTTTCAATAATCTCCCCACTGATAAATTCAAATGTTGTATCACCCGTTTGATTTTCGACCCATGCGTCAAATTCGGTGGCGGTCATTTTATGTTGCGCTTCAAGCACCATTGGCGTGTATCCTCAATAACTCATTTTTATCATTATACCCCACATTTTCAGCGTATCATGACCCGACTGCCACTACCCCCTTTTTCAACCATGATATGTACAGGGAAACTATCACGCAATTCGTCAATATGCGTAATCACCAGCACCATCGCAAAATCATCTTGAATGGCGGTGATGGCTTCCACCAATTTTGACCGCCCATTTTCATCCTGTGTGCCGAATCCCTCATCAATGAATAGTGTGCGGAGTTGCGCCCCTGCCCGCCGTGCCAATAATTGGCTGAGTGCCACACGCAAGGCAAAATTGATGCGGAAGGTCTCCCCACCCGAATACAATTCATAACTACGCTCACCCAATTCGTCCGCGATTTCGATGTCGAGGACATCTTTTGCCCCGCCCGATACCTTTTCGGCTTGCGTTTTGAGGCGCAAATTCATCCGACCATCCGTCATGCGCGTGAGCAATTCATTGGCGCTATTTTCCAGTTCAGGGATTGCCGCCTCAATAATCGTGAGTGGCACGCCATCCTTGCCGAATGCCTTCCGTAACTCGGTATACACCGATTCTTCTTGTCTGGCTGTCCCCAATTGGTGCGAGAGGGTCTCTTTGCGTTTGAGCATGTTATCCAGCGCAATCAATTGCTGGCGGGCGGTATTCAGGCGCTCAAATGCGGTACGCTCACGGGTGGTTTGCATCCGCACCTCATCCTCGCGCAATTTATATTCAGCAAGCAGGGCATTCAGCCGTGCGATTTCGATATCGAGGTCATCCAATTGGGTTTGGATTTCGGTTTGTGCTTCTAATAAACGGGCTTCTTGTGCCACACCATCCGCAATGAGTTGCTCCATCGCAGGGGCAGAATCGAGTGCAATCGCCAATTTTGTATGGAGTGCCTCATACGTGATATGTTGCTCAATCGCTTGGCGGGCGTTATCGTGGGTAGATTCATCATATCCGAGTCCCAGTTGAGCCGTATCGAGTCCAGCGAGGCGTTCTTGTGCTTCGTGGGCATAATCACCCGTCGCCAATTGTGATTCAAGCGCCTCTAATTGGGGGATGAGCGCCTCTAATTGAGCGTGTGCTTCATCCGCTTTGTGTTGGCGTTCTTGTAATTTGCCCAATTGAGTGGTGACTTGGGGCAGGCGCTTGAGATGTTTATCAAGTTGTTTGAGCGATGTTTCATGCAATTGTATCGTTTCTGCCATTTGCGCCAATAATGTGGTGTGGTTGCGATATGCTTCGCGTTTAGTCTCGCGCTCCTCATCCAATTGGCTCAATAATTCTTTGCGATGTTCAGGCGTGAGTGTTTGCCCACACAACGGGCAAAGTGCGGTATCTCCCTCTACCGATAATTTATCAATACGTTCTGTGAGGGTTGTGCCTTCTTCTTTGAGTTGGTCTAATATCGCCCGCGATTCTGCATATGTCACCTTTGCATCGGCAATGGTAGATGTCATGGCAGATTGCTCTGATTGTTGGGTCATTAGCCCATCATATTCGGTTTGGATGGCAATTAAATCACCAGAAACATCATCCGATACCACCATTTGCAAATCATGAATACGGGTTTTCAGATTGCTAATTTCGCCTTCCAAGCGGATTTTTGCGGTGTTAATTTCGTTCTCTAACCGATTCCGTTCTTCTTTGAGCGTGGCTAATTGACGGAATTTTTCGCTGAGGGTGCTATCGGCTTGACGTGCCTCTTGGAGTGCCAAATAGCCCGCTTCGATGGCGACTCGCATCTCTAAAATGTCTTGATAATCAGCTAATTTTTGCCGATTGCTGGCAATCCGCGCCCGCACTTCTTGGAGTTGCCGATTCAAATCACGCAAGCGACCATCACGGTCTGCCCGATTATTTTGGGCATTTCGCAGGTCATTGGGGGTGCTTTCAACCTCTTTTAGCCGTTGTCGCGCATTTTCTAGGGCGATACTGGCTTCGGCGTGGAGTTTTTCGGCATTGGCATAATCTTGTTCTAAAGCGGGGCGCGTGGCGAGTTCGCGGTCAATCTCGCGGATTTGATTCTCAAAAAAAGTAATTTGGGTTTTGGCTTGTGTGGCGCGGTCTTTGGCAATTTCCTCATAATCGCGCCATTGGTCGAGTCCCAAAATATCCGCCAACACCTTTTTGCGCTCCGCAGGGGCTTTGGTGGTGAATGAATCGGCTTTGCCTTGTTGCAAAAATGCCGAATTGACAAACGTATCATAATCTAGGCGGAGCAAGGTATTGATGCGCGGTTGGGCATTGCGTAACCCACCCTCCATCACCAAAAAATGCCCTTCTGGTTGTTGAGCATACAGTGTTAAATCACCACTACTGGTTTTCCCTTTGGAGCGACGACGCAACACCCGATACACCGTCCCTTCCTGATAAAAATCCAATTGCACCTGCATGTCATTCTGTCCCAAATGCACCAAATCTTCATCTCGTTTGGCACGCGCCCTACCCCACAATGCCCATGTGATGGCATCTAAAATAGACGATTTTCCCGCGCCATTTGTCCCTGTGAGGCAGGCGAGGTGAATCCCATCAAATATGATGGGGTCTGGTGAACGATAGGGCAAAAAATTCTTGATTTCTAAGCGAATCGGTATCATGCAAGTTGTGACCTTTTAGCTGGTTTTGGCGATTGTTTTGGCACTTTGAGCCGTTGATGATAGGTTATCCATTCTATCAACAAAAATAACATGGCTAAGAGGGCAAATAAACCCCATAATTCTTGTTGACCAATTTCTTCCTGTTCGGTCGTGAGTAAGGTTGTCCCCGCGATAGCAAAATTTTCGATTGGTACCGGTGTAATATCACTTTCTTGCTGGCTAAATAAATTCACGGCGAAGGGTTGGTCCCCGACCACATCCCCACCTTCTAATAATTCTAGCCGATAAATACCTGTCGTGAGGGTATTCGCAAAGACAACTGTCGGGCTGGTAATTTGTATCGTTTGCGGATTCGATTCATTCGGAGCGGTGATACGAATAGTATCCGCCGAAAGCGGTGGCGTGACAGGGATAACATCGCCAACCTGTGCGCTATCCACCAACGTTAAGGCGGTGCGCGGGGTGAACCATTCCAATAAATTTGCCATCAAAACAGGATAACTAATTTGCAGGGGCAAATCCGATTCGCGCAAATCGAATGGCATAATCGCTACTTGGCGACCATCCGTTTCGCCTGCATATAAAATCGCGCCACCTTCTACCGCTAATAACGGTGTCGCCCAATTCGCATTGACTATCTCCCGAAATTTGAGCAGGTGCAATTGGCTCACATCCACATAGCGCAAAAGTGGGTCATTTGGCAATAACAAAATAGGCGATTCTGTCGCCTCATTTTCTGCACCCAAACTAAAATAGGCATTTCCGCTAGGCGGATTGACGAAGAATAAATCCCCATCAGGGAGTGCATCGGGCATCACCCCATCAAAAATATATAGATCATAATCGGCGGGAATTCCACTTGCGCCATCTGTCCGCACCGTTTGGACATTGGGCAGGCTACGCAATACCTGTTCGATATATAAATTTCCACTTGTGACCAGCAACACACGGCGTTGTGATGATGCCCCAGACACCGCATACGCGGCATTATCCACCGCCAAATAATCATCGGTGGTCGCATTCACCGATTGGCTAATGGTGGCATACACAGTCACAAAAGCATCAGGCAAGGTTGCGATGAATGGTAAATTGCTTTTGGCGGGGATTTGCACCGTTTTGGATGTAAACCGTTCTCCATCTACCCACAGGGTTAAAACCATCCGCGCCTCACGGAAACCATAATTGGTAATTTGGGCAAATAACTCTGGCGGATTATTCACCAATCGGCGCGTAGCGAGGGCGCTAATGCCTACATTTTCCGATGATTCACCCACAGGCAAATAACGCACTGTCGCATCAAGCCCTTCT
>CALDGT010000398.1 GCA_937942935.1 uncultured Chloroflexota bacterium
AGAAACAGGGCATATTGTCATGCAACAATCGGTCAGCTTTTTAGACCGCGTGTCACAATTATTTAAGGTGACATGGATTTATGATGAAATCACATCTGATGGCACTGTGAAACGGACATTTGCGCCTCTCATGCTGTATTATTATTTCTATTCCGAAATGCGTTTGTTGCTCGAAAAAGCAGGGTTTGAAGTCGAAGCCGTTTATGGCGATGTGGATTATGCCCCATTTGAAGATGGTTGTGAACGCATGGTGATTTTTGCGAAACCCGTATGAGAAAATTTAGCATAACCTCACCCCTAAATCCCCTCTCCATTTTGGAGAGGGGGCTTAAAATCATCCTAAAAACAGGTTTTCACCCCCTTCTCCAACGTGGAGAAGGGGGTAGGGGGGATGAGGTTAAAAGGATATATTATGTTCTGATTTTCATCATATTATTCATCCTCACCGCGTGCGATACTATTATCCCATTAGACCCCACCGAAATTCCCACATGGGAATATACCGCGCCTACACTCGCCCCAACCGAAGTATTTTATGCGTTGCCTCCAACTGCACCGCCATTGAATGAACCTGTTGCGGGACAAAATAGCGATTTTGCCGCATCGCTCCCCGCAGGCGCAGAATTGCCCCCATTGGTATTAGAAGAATCGGAAAGCGGGGTGCAAACCGTTCAACTCACCTTGCGCGATGGTCAAATCCTGACAGGCTCGTTTTATCCATCTGCGCCGATTGAAATAGAAGGGCGGTTATTACGCCCACGCTTGCCCGCGATTTTGCTATTAGGCACAAGTATTGAATGGGCAGGATTTCCGCAATTGCTCCAGAGTTCTGGCTATACCGTTCTGGTGATGGATATGCGCCAAATTGGGTTAGCTTCTGCTGTAGAAGATATTTTGGCAGGGTTAAGTGCATCGGATAGCGTGTATCCTGCATTAATGGGGGTGATGGCATCTGGAGAAAATGCCGATTTTGCGCTCATCGCGTGTGCCAATAATGCGATTTGTGATGTGTTGGTGTTGTTCAATCCGCGTAACCAAGACACATTGTTGAATGTGGTCGGCGGATTCGCTACCCGTCCGTTATTGGTGGTGGTGAATCGGAATGATGATGTATCGTATCAGACGACACTCGCGCTAGATGGTGCAACGGGAGATAATTTGTCGGTGATTTTACATGATGGGAATGCGAATGGCGTGGAGATGTTGGTAGAACGCCCCGCCATAGCCAATGATGTTATCGCGTGGCTGGCGGGGGTTCTGGTGGAGTAGGGGTAAATTAGTCACCCCTACTCATACTTAAAGCGCCAAATTGCTAAGCCAAATAACACGCCAGATGCGGCTAGTAATACCGCCACAGGCAACACAATGTCTCCTAATCCGCCACCATATAACATCAATTCGTTATAGCCGTGCATTGCCCAACCCATGGGTGTCGCATAAGCGGCGAGGCGCATAAAATCGGGGACGATTTCGAGGGGCCACCATGCCCCACCTAATGGCGCAATCGTCAACGAGACCAATAAGGTTAGGCTAGATGCTTGCATATCCGTTTTGACGATAGTGGCAATAAAAAATGCCAATGCGGTCATACATAAAGAGAATGAAATCATCAACGCCAACACACCAATAAAATTATCGAAGAAGCGCACGCCCAAAACAGCACCAAAACCGAATGCAACACTATATTGCAACATGCCTAATAAGAAGCGTGCGGTGATTTTTCCGCCTAAAATTTGCCAACGGCGGACAGGCATCATCACCAACCGTTGGAATGTCCAATTTTTGCGCTCCAAAATCAGAGCCGTTGCACCTGCCAACACAGTGAACATCACATACATGCTCCCCATGCCCGGTACTGATTGGCTGAAGCCAGATGGTGCATCACCCCCGCCACTTGTCAATTGATAATCAATGCTGGCGGGTGGATTTTGCCAAATGCTGTTTGCTGTTTGGTAAAACGCATCGAGGCTGATAGCATCGGCTTGTTCTGTTTGTGCCAATGCAAATGCACTCACACGCCCCGCCAATGATGCCCCGCTAATACGAGTAATCGCTGTTTGTACCGATTGAAGCAGGGCGCTTGGTTGCGCTAAAGTTTCACCAGAGCGATAAATAACTTGCGTGGGTTCACCCGCGAGGAGTGTTTGCTCAAAATTAGGCGGAATTTCGATAATGGCACTGATGACCCTATCCTCAACCCGTTTTTGAGAGGTGGTCGCATCTAAAGTGACATCTTTCAATTTACAACTATCAGCTTCATCGTTATCCAGTGGACATAAAATCACATTCGGATTCAAGTCGCGTACTGATTGTAAAAATTGGTCAGATAAAGCAGATTGGTCGTTATCGTATACATCTACATAAGTCTTGGGTGTACTGCTCCCGAACCCGCCATTCACCAAACCGATGATAATGATGAGGATAACGGGCAGAATGACCAAATTAATCCATATCCCTTTTTCTCTTAGGGCGATTTTCAAATCATTGAGGGCGATACTGAGTAATTTATTCATGTTTTATCCCCTTAAATATCCTGACGGCGATTAAAAATCATCGTACCCGTCACAAATAACACACCACCTAAAATAAGTAACCAGAGCAGATTGAGCAATATATCTGTGTTACCAACCGAAAGGCGGGTAAATCCTTCAGTTGACCATCGAATAATAGATAGGCGTGTGATGAATTGAAGGGGGTCGGGCAAACTATCTACATTGAAAAACGCGCCACCCAATACACCCATAAAGGTGCTGACGATTGACCCATAAATGCTAGATTGCTCGGCAGTTTTTGATAGCGATGCGATGAAAATACCGACCCCTGATACTGATAATGATGTGACCAACAACATGGCGATGATAGCTAACCAATTTGTTCCCCAAATGAGGGTAAATTGACCTTGTAACACGCTATTAATCAGGGTGAGTGCGATGAATAAAAATACCAGTTGTAATAGCACTACCGCAAATGTACCCGCCAACATGCCTAATAAGATATTGGTACGTGGGGTGGGGGAGACCATCATGCGTTGGAGTGTGCCATTGCGTCTTTCTTCTAAGATGTTGGTCGCCGCACCTGACCCTGTGAATAGGGCGAAGAAGCCCGCTAATGATGCCCCAATGCTCACTAGCACATTGATTTGTGAGGTGGGTTCGCCCGCAATGTTTTGGGTACTCACGCTTAGATTGCCTACAGATGGGTTAAATGCACAACTTAGGGTGGCGTTGAAGGCTTGTGCGTTCAACGCGAGGGCTGGATTAGTCGCTAAGACAGTTTGATAGAAGGTGGCGAAGGTAATATTTCCCGCCAAGATGCTGTTATTCACACCCTCTACAATGCTTCGTACAATACCCGCCGAAATGCTTCGATTGCCATCTCCATAAATCTCGATTTGAACTGGTGCAAATGTGGATGTTGGACCCGTATAAGTGATACTTTGGCTAAAGTTTTCGGGGATGATGATTGCCACCGCATACGACCCATCTTCAACGCCTGCACGAGCAAGGTCTCTATCGGCAATACGTACTGCACTGATGAGATTATCTAAACTACCTTGTTGCGCTGATGTGGTGGATGTCAGCAACGGCGCACAAGTTTCATCGGGAGGGGTTGTCGTAGGAGTATCTGATTCGTCAGTGGTTTCACTGGTATTATCTGTCGTGGGTGGGATGAGGACATTCATCAGAATATCGCCATTATTCACGGCTGTTCCCATCACATCTACGCCTTTATCCAGATTAACTATGGCTACGGGGATATTGCTAATCGGAGATGACCCACTACTCACCCCACTAAAGGCGAGTGCGATGATGGTCGAAATTATGAGAGGCGTGGCGAACATAATCAATAACAGATTAATGTCTTTGAAAGTCGTATAGACATAACGTCGGGCAATTGCCAAAATTTTGCTCATCGCAAATAATCCTCTCTATGATTAGTCGCGTAAAGCACGCCCGGTTAGCTTGAGGAATACCGCCTCTAAATCGGGTTCACGTACTTCTACGGATTGAATTTCGACATTGGCACTATCGAGCAAACTGATGATGCTGGGCAAGGCTTTTCTGCCACGTCTTGCGAGGACAGTAATCACCCCTTCATAAGTCTGTCCAGAACGCACCGCCGTCATTGTGCCTGTTCCACGTTTATCTACTATCACATCTTGACCTTTTGGTGCATCTTCGGTGATGATTAAATCCACTTTTTCGTATTTGGCATCTGTCACACCAGCCACCTCAGATTTAATGCGTTTGAGCATTGCATCATCTATTTTATGTTCGCCGATGCTAAAAATAAGGCGGTCTTCTTCACCAACTTGTTGTGTCAATTCGCCTTGTGTGCCAAGTGCAATAATGCGCCCATGGTCAATAATCCCCACTCTATCGCTCAATTCTTGCGATTCTTCCATCAAATGGGTTGTATAGAGGACGGTCATTTTATATTCATTGCGTAAGCGCAAAACGGTATCTAAAATTCGCCTGCGACTTTGTGGGTCTATGCCAACAGTGGGTTCATCCATATAGACTAATTGTGGTTTATGGAGCAACCCCACGCCGATATTTACACGGCGTTTCATCCCGCCAGAGAAGGTATCTATACGGTCTCTTTGGCGTTCTTTGAGGTCTATAAATTCTAAGACTTCATCTACTCGATGTGACAATGCTTTGCCCGACATGCCATACATCTTGCCAAAAAATTCTAAATTTTGGCGGGCGCTGAGGTCTGGATAGAGGGCGATTTCTTGTGGGACGATGCCAAGTAAGGCTTTGGCTTCAAGTGGGGCTTTGGTGATGCTATATCCCCCAATTTTAGCATCCCCATTGGTTGGGGTAATTAACCCACTAATCATGGAGATGGTGGTTGTTTTTCCTGCACCGTTGGGACCGAGCAGGCTAAAAATTTCGCCTTTGCGAATATCTAAATCTACACCTTTCACCGCTTGAACTTCTGTCCCGTCTTTCCGCTTGTAGGTCTTAATTAGCCCACGCGCTTCTACGATATTTTCCATTCAATTCTCTCCTTTAATGTGTGGCGATAAAGCGACTTGTGTTTATGAACTATTCTAAAGTACGCGCTTCATAACGAAAAGTTGCAGGAATGAAAAATAGGCTATAGATAATCTTTTAGCCTGTTATAAAAACAAGAGGGGCATCTCTTGGTGAGATTCCCCTCCTGATTAATATTCAATATAGCGTTTCCACGCATCTGGACCGCTACCAACAGCGATGACCAGATAGCTGGTGCGCGGGATTTTTGGCTCGTAGAGCATTTTCATCCCTGCTTCGTTGTGAAGTTGATTTCCCTTGCGGTGATTACACGTCGAACAGGCACAGGCTGTATTTGTCCATGTATCTTTTCCGCCTTTTGAGCGTGGGACAATATGGTCTATGCTGAAATCGGTCTTCGATAGCACTTTGCCTTTGACCACAGACCCCGGTTGCACCCCGCAATAAATACACATATATTTATCGCGGATTAACACCCCTTTTCTGCTCCAATGGGCATGTCTACGCGGGACATTGATATAACTCCGAAGCACGATAACAGAAGGAATAGGGAAATTTTCGCGCACAGTTTTGAGGAATTTGCCAGTTTCTTCGACTACAGTGGCTTTGCCAGCCAAGAGTAGATTAATGGCGCGGGGGACGGTAATCACCGAAAGTGGCTCCCAAGTATTGCCGTTTAGGAGCAACACACGACTCTGGAGAACTGAACTGTCTGATGACACGAAATTTATTAACCTCTCTACCAAGAAGTCTATTTTTTGTTTACATCATTTTTAATTATATCCCAATTGGGTTAATTTTGCTTTAAGTCCGTGTTGTTTGTTTGTTTTTTCTTATGTTGGTTGGGTAAGGTTGGTGAATATGATTGTCATATTCACCAGTCCCAATCCTATTATGTGTATCGGTAGGGTAGGTTGCCCACCGTTTATATCCGTTAAAGGGTGTTGCTCGTATAAGGATGGTGTGTTGCTTTCCTAAATCCCGTAGTCTCGTGTCCGTTTTCGCGTTTACAATAAAACTTGTTCCGTATTGCTAATTTGCCTTTATGAAGCTCGTTCTTGTCATTTTAGTCAAGTGCTACGACTGCCTTCTGGCTTAATGTCTTGAC
>CALDGT010000399.1 GCA_937942935.1 uncultured Chloroflexota bacterium
GGAAAGGTCCCGCCGATGAACTTGGAAAGCTCATTTCGGTGTTCAATCAAATGATGGGGCGGATTCAACACTTATTCAGTGTTCAACAACGGTTTGTCGCGGATATTAGTCATGAACTCCGTACACCACTCACCGCTATTCAAGGCAATATCGCCCTCATGAAACGTTATGGTGTAGATGCCGCCTCATTAGATGACATCGAAACTGAGTGTGGGCGCATGACCCAATTGGTCAACGATTTGCTCATGCTGGCGCGTGCCGATTATGGGGGTATCAAAATTAATTTAGCCCCCCTCGATTTAGATACGGTGATTATCGAATGCCTTAATCAGGCGAAAGCACTAGCAAAAGACCGCAAACTCGATATTCATTTGGGGCATTTTCAGCCTGTGCGGGTCAAAGGCGACCATGAACGCCTAAAACAATTGGTCTCGAATTTGCTCAGTAATGCCATTAAATTCACCCCAGATGGTGGCGAAATCATCGTCACGTTAGGGAGCAATCATGAACATGCTGTTCTAACTGTAAAAGATACAGGGATTGGTATCCATAAAGAAGATATAGCGCGTATTTTTGACCGCTTCTATCAATCTGAGAGTTCACGAGTGCATCATGATGGCGAGGGTTTTGGGCTTGGGCTTTCGATTGTGAAATGGGTTGTCGAGGCACATCATGGGACAATTACGGTGAGCAGTGAACCCAAATTAGGCGCGACATTCACCGTCACCCTACCCTTGCATCGGGATGAAGATGAAACGCCTCTCTATCAACGTCCAACACGGACACGCATCCCCGCCCTACGCAAAATGCTCGAAGGCGCAGACGAAGAATAATGGTCGTGGCATGAATTTTGTCATGCCACGATAACATCGATTTCTTACACAATATATGGCGTGCTTGCGCCTGTCTTGCTCATCCCTTGTGGGTCTAATATCACATTGATACACGCAGGCTTTCCACTGGCAAAAGCCCGTTCTAATGCTCCGCCAATATCATCTGGATTTTCGACCAATTCGCCATATCCGCCCATCGCTTCGACAATTTTATCGTAGCGTGTGAATGCCAATTTAGTAGCAATGGCGCGTTCTTCTGTCACCATGCCAATTTGTGGTGTGCGAATTTGTCCCCATCCGCCATCGTTGCCGACAATGCTCACAATCGGCAGATTAAAGCGGACGGCGGTATCAAACTCGAATCCATTCAGACCAAAAGACCCATCTCCATTGATGATGAGTACGCGCTTTTGGGGGTACAAATGCTGGGCGGCAATCGCAAATGGCGCCCCCACCCCCAAACATCCCAACGGACCGGGGTCTAGCCATTGACCGGGTTGTGTGATGTCTATCACTTTGGCGCACGCGCTCACAATATCTCCCCCATCACCAATCACAATAGTATTTTCGTCTATAAAATCGTTAATCGCCGCCCCCATACGGAAATGATTAATCGGCTTATCGTTAAGGGCTTTCCAATCTTCTAACTTGGCATTTTGTTTATCTTCCATCTGGCGAACCTGATTCAGCCATTCGATATAATTTATCCCTTGCAGACCTTCGGATAGGGCTTCAAGGAGCAGGCGAGAATCGCAACACAGCGCCACATCTGCCACGCGGTTATGATTTAATTCGGCGGGGTCATTTTCGATTTGAATGAGTTTGGTATTTGAATTCCAATCTTCTAAACCATACTTGAGACGAAAATCGAGTGGTGTGCCAATGAGCAACACCACATCGGCTTGTTTGAGCGCCTTCCCGCGTGCCGACTTGAAACAGTTAGGATGATTCATCGGCAATGTGCCACGCCCTCCCCCATTCGTAAAAACAGGGATATTGGTCTGGTCGGTTAATTCACGGAGCGCATCATACGCTTTATCCCAATAAACTTGTGTACCAGCCACCAAAACCGGATTTTTGGCATTTCGCAAAATCTCAAAAATTTTTGCAAGTTCCCCAACTTCGGGTTCTAATGGTTGAATGGTGATGCGCTCAAATTGACCGGGGTCATCGATGGCATTAAATAAAATGTCGAATGGCACTTCAATGAACACAGGACCGGGGCGACCACTCAATGCGGTGGTGATGGCATAGCGCATGAGGTCTGGAATATCTTCTGTGCGTTCAATTGTAAAACTGGCTTTGGTGAAGGTTTTGAACATATCAATTTGGGGCATTTCTTGGAGCGCCCCCATCCCTTTTGTTTTGAGTGGTGCCGCCCCACCCAATAAAATCATTGGGCTACGCGCCAAATACGCATTAGCAACCCCTGTCACCGCATCGGTCACACCCGGACCCGCCGTCACCGCCACCACACCAATATTATGGGTGAGGCGTGCATAGGCATCGGCGGCATGGGCAGAGGCTTGCTCATGCCGAAAATCAACCACAGCGATATTATTATTTAAGCACCCTTCATAAATGGGTAAAATATGACCCCCACACAAGGTATATAATGTATTTACACCCTGTGATTTTAAGGCACGGGCAATGAGTTCTCCACCTAACGCAAACATTTAATTTCCTCTCTATTGGTCATTAAAAATTTTGATATTGATTGTGACAGAAAATTGCAAAACTGCCAAAAAATAAGCATGGTTATGAATTTATTCTGAATATTTCCCGTGAGTGTAATCCCCTATGATAAAATCATGGTTACATGTGCTGGACTTTTTGGATTAAAATATGTTAAATCTAAATTAGGTAAAGAGAAAATATTATTTATTCGCTATCACATTACCACTGAACAAGATACAAATAGGAGCATACCTTATGGATAAATTACAAGCATTGGTGGTAGATGATAATTGGTACAACTGCGACATCTTTCGGATTGCGCTCGAAAGAGCAGGTTATGGGGTCGAAATAGCCTATAATGGGCGTGATGGTTTAGAATTACTCCTCAATAAATCTTATCATGTCTTAGTGATTGATATTCAAATGCCCGGTATTGATGGGATTGGTGTGCTTACAGAAATTAAAGATAAACCATTTCGCAAAGAGATGTATATTTTGGTAGTCACTGCGAGTGCCTA
This sequence comes from uncultured Chloroflexota bacterium, assembly GCA_937942935.1. GTDB lineage: Bacteria > Chloroflexota > Anaerolineae > Aggregatilineales > Phototrophicaceae. The sequence goes on from CALDGT010000399.1 coordinate 3,029, forward strand.
TGTTGGAGCAGAAAGCCTAGACCAATTATGCGATATGGTGATGTTTAAGCCAGTGAGGGTGAGTGATTTAACATCCTTTTTGGAACGTATCAAAAACTTGCTTTAGAATTAGGTAAGCAGGTTGTAACAAAAAATGTGGCTATGACATCTTAACACTCATGCTATAATATGAAGGCATAAAATTTACGATTTTAGGAAAACAAGTATGGTTGCTGAAGATACAAAACGCTTCGACATTGATGATGACAAAGATTCTAATGAGACACGTCAATTGTTACCTCAACCGGTTGATGTAGACGGGACAAAAGTGCTTGTCTCAGCAAATGGATTAATCCCTAAGCGATTGCGGGTGATTATGCCAGATAAATCTGAGTTAGTCTTCGATAGCCTATTACCACATCTAACTGTTGGTCGCAGTTCCACAGTGAATACTCGTCGCATTGATATTGATATGGAACTTTATGATAAGGGGTATTTTGGGGTCTCTCGGTTTCATGCCATGATTATCCCAGATAATCAGCATGGACTCGTCATCAAAGACATGCAAAGTACCAACGGCACTTATATCAATGGTAAAAAACTAAAAGCCAATGAGACCTATCCTTTGGCAGATGGTGATTTTATCAAATTTGGCAATCTAAAAGTGCAATTATTTTTTGAACTTGGGAAATAAAAGTAGGCGAGTGAAACACTCGCCTATTTGATGTTATTTTGAATTAGCTCACTTGAGGCAGGTTCAAACCTGTAAGCAACGAGAAGGTATCAATCGCCGTTGTAAAATCATAGAACAAAGCGCGACCTTCATCGGTGTTCAAATCTACCCCACCCGCATTGACCTGACCGACAGCCGTATGCAATTTGCCATCTGCCCCATTGAGCAATACGGCTAAACCATTACGTTCTTCGCCATCGGGGGTAAAGTATTTATATGCCACACTAAAGCCACTCACATCACCACGAGTCACTTCTTTAACACTCACGATTTCGACATTACGGCGCACACCACTCACCAATTCACGGGCGGCGGCTTCATCAGCGACTTGCCCGTCTTGAGTGGTGATGGTAATGGCGGTATTTTCGTCTAAGCCGACTGTGAGGGGTTTATCACCACCACCATCCAAAATACGCCATGTATTTGGATAACGCATAAAAGTGCTGGTGGTTTGGTTATAATTGCCTGTCCAACCCAATGGGGTGGTGATATATTGGTCATACACATGGAATTTGGTGGGCATCGTCTCACTGAGCCAGAACATCAAATCACGCGCATTCGATGGTGTGACAACACGCACCACATAAACCAAATTACCGTCTGTCCATGCTGTATGTTGAGCAAAATAATCTTGTCCCTGACGAGACAATACAAAGTCAATAATCACACGGTCATCTACATAACGGCGTTCACCTGCTTCGCGCCAACTATCGTACCGATTCCAACTCCCTGCCAAGACACCAGAGGTATATAAACCACTGACCTCTTCTGGGGTGGTAACAGGTGTAGATGGGCGTTCTACATACATTTCAATCACGCTCACTGACTCTGCATTATTAAAGCTCACTTGTGCTTGGCGTGTGTTATTCACATTGTTCGATACTGCCCATCCAGACGGCACATCTACATAAAATAAGCCCGATGGGTGTAAATAATTGGTATCAAATGTGATGGCGCTAAAATCGGTGAGAGGGGCGGGGAATGTTGGAGGAACAGGGGTGTTGGTCGGAACAGGAGTCAAATCTTGTGCGACTTGTTGATTTTGCAAATTTTGGGAAATAGATGGCAGAATGAGGGACGAAACCATCAAAAATGCCATGAACACTGCAAAATAGTAATATAGTCTTTGGGTTAACTTTTTAGACATGCTATTCAAAACTCCGATGGATTCACTGGTCACAAATCGGTGGTTATCATACCCCAAAATATCATGCTTGTTAAGGTGAATAGCCAGTTTCGGTGTAATCCGTTGTTATGAGCCTGTTAAATACACATTGTGAACTATCGTGAACCTTTACAAACCTCAAAAATTGCTATATACTCTTAAAAGTTCATAAAGAAACAAAAAGAGGTAAAAATGTTTCCAAAACACCCTCATATAGAATTGGATTATTCGTTCATGATACGCCACGCAGAGTTAGAAGACATTGATATTTTTTATCAATTGGTCAAAGTATTAGAAGCCGAGTTATATGGTCAGACCACCACGACCAAAGAAGAATTATTGACCGATTGGCAAACACCGGGATATGACATCCATGCAAATATTCGGCTTGTGTTTGCCCCTAGCGGGGCATTAATTGGTTTTTCGCAATTGTATGATAGTATTGCGCCAATGCGACCTTATGTATTGTCTTATGTTCATCCCGATTGGCGTAGACTAGGTGTGGGAACAGCCCTCATAGAATGGGCAGAAGAACGCACCTTACAAAATCTGGATAAAATCCCAGAAGATGCGCGGATTAGCATTACAACCAGCGTATACGATGCCAATACCAGTGCCAAAGAATTGCTCGAAACCAATGGATTTACAACCAGCAATGGCAATATCAATATGCTCATTGAATTGAATGAGATGCCCCCCTCCCCCGTATTACCAGAAAACATTCGGATTATAACCTATAATGAATTTGGCAATCTACGCGAGGTTTATCGGGTCTTGCGCGAGTCATTCCGTGACCATCGCGGGTTTATCGAAGCCGATTTCGACACCCTATTTGAGCGTTATGAGCATTTTATCCGCAACGACCACCGCACCGATTTCAGTTTATGGTTTTTGGCAATGGATGGCGATAAATTAGTCGGCATTTCGTTATGTAATCCTAGCGCATGGGATGACCCGCATAAAGGTTGGGTGGATGATTTAGGCGTATTACGCGACTATCGCAAACAAGGCATCGCAACCGCCCTCTTGCATCACTCATTTGGTGAATTTTATAAACGCGGAATCAAAAAGGTCGGGTTAAATGCCGATGGCAGTAACCTTACAGGGGCTGTCCGCTTATACGAAAATGTTGGGATGAAAATCTTCCGCAGATGGCACGCCTATGAAAAAGAATTGCGGGCGGGCAAAGAATATACCAATCAGGGTT
>CALDGT010000400.1 GCA_937942935.1 uncultured Chloroflexota bacterium
ATCCTCATTGGCAAACAGGTAGATGATTATCTCATCACTGACCATATTAAGGCGGGCGGGGTAGCTGTGGTTTATAAAGCCAAAAAAGTGGGCGACCCCGATACTGTCCCACCGGTTGCGCTCAAAGTCTTGCAAATCAGTTGGGCAGAACATGAGGAGGTGGTGTATCGGTTTTTGCGCGAAGGGCGCATTATGCAAAAACTCCAACACCCCAATATCATCCCCCTCTACGATTTTGGCATGTATCAACGCCGTCCATATATCGTGATGGAATATTTAGCAGGGGGGAGTTTGGCAGATAGGCTAAAGCAAGAACGCGGGATGCGTTTGGGGACATCGGCACGCATCCTCACCCAAGTGGCAGATGCGCTCGATTTTGCCCATACCAAAAATATTGTCCATCGTGACCTGAAACCCGGTAATATTTTGTTGAACGATGATAATGATACTTCTGCCATGCTCACCGATTTTGGGATTGCGCGGGTTTTGGAGCATACCGTTGTGACACAAGGTGGCATTATGCCCGGTACCCCGCATTATATGTCACCAGAGCAGGCGCGGGGCGCGGAACGCCTAGACCGTATGTCTGATTTATATTCATTTGGTGTGATTGCCTATCTGATGGCGGTGGGGCGTTTGCCATTTGGCGGTGAACCGTTGGCGATTATCAACCAGCATTTGAATGTCACCCCGCCAACACCCTCATCGTTGAACCCAGAATTGCCTCATGCGTTAGATGCGGTGTTGCTCAAGATGCTCGAAAAAGACCCACGTCGTCGTTATGCGACAGCACGCGCCTTTGCCGATGCGTTTATTCATGCCATCATGGGGTATGAAGGGGTGGTTGTGAAATTAAATAATCGCAAAGTTGATGATATGTCGGCGGGCGGTGGCTCACCACCAAGCAATGAAGATGCCAACATGCTCAAATTGCCAACACCAAACACCCCAGATAATCGTGTGTTATGGTTGCTCATCGGCGGGCTAACATTTGCGTTGGTGGTGATTGGGATATTATTGGTCTTTGGGCGCTGAACTCACCAGAAATTAGCGTGGAGGGGGGCGCCTTCTTCCTCTAATACGGGACCTTCGACACTGACGGGACGTTTGCCTTTGGCGAATATTACCCGACACGGGGCTAAAAAGTCATCCCCCGCAAATTCTGCCAATTTGCCTTCGGATGTGCCATACACAACATGCCCAATGCCCGCCCAATAAATCGCACCAGAACACATCACACACGGTTCTGTGCTGGTGTATAAAATGCAATCTGCCAATTCTTGTGGGGTGAATTGCTTGCCAGCCAACCGCACCAAATTTAATTCGGCGTGACCGGTTGGGTCGTGTGCCGTATTCACTGTATTTTCACTTTCTAAAACAATTTTTCCCTGATATACCAATAAAGCCCCAAAGGGGTGGTTGCCATGTGCGACGGCTTGTGATGCCAATTCATAACACCGCCGAATAAAAATATCGTGATTTGTCATAAAAAATCCTTTCTGTTCTTTCATTAAACGAGAAAATATGACATTTTGCAAGTCGTTAAGCATTGAGAATCGGATATAATGATGTGTGGTGCTGGGCAAATAATGTCAGGATAATAAAAAAATGGTCAATAGACGCTATATTTTGCATGAGCCAATTGGTGATGGCGCGATGGGGGTGATTTTTCGTGCATATGACCGATTAGAGCAAAAATTTGTCGCGCTCAAACGAGTCAAACCAGACCCGATTGCATTATCAGATTCAACCTCGCAATCGAATCAGCGCCATTACCTGACCGCCATCACCCAAGAATTTCAGTTGCTATCGGGTTTGCGCCATCCCAACATCATTAGCGTGTTAGATTATGGGGTAGATACTGATAAAACGCCGTATTATGTGATGGAGTTGCTCACGGAATCCGAGAATATCCTCACGGCTTGCCAAAATGAACCCTTTCATGTGCGCGTGGCATATTTAATAGATGTGTTGCAGGCGCTCGAATATTTGCATCGGCGCGGGATTTTGCACCGCGACCTCAAACCTGCTAATATCCTCATCACAGGCGAAAAAGTGGTGAAAGTCCTCGATTTTGGGTTGGCGACTTTTAAGCAAGGGGGGAATGCACAGACACTCTCTGGCACATTGGCATATATGCCCCCAGAGGTGATTAAAGGCGCGGGCGCGGTTGAGCAATCTGACTTATACGCACTTGGGATTATCGCCTATCAAATTTTTGTGGGCAAACATCCATTTGATATAACCGATATTAATCGGCTCATCTCCGATACTGTGACCACCCCGCCCAATTTGGATGCGCTCACCCAATATAACCCGATTTTGGCGGGGATTGTTGGGCAATTGCTCGAAAAATCACCTCATGCGCGGTATGTATCGGCTTATAGTGTCATCACGGCATTATCGGGTCTTATTCAGACCGATGCCCCCGCAGAGAGCCTTGCCGTGCGCGAAAGTTTTTTGCAAGCATCTCAACTCATTGGGCGTGATGAAGAACTAAAATTTATTTGGGGACAATATCAACAATCCAAACAAAAGCCAGTCCAAGTGATTTTTATTTATGGCGAGAGTGGGGTGGGAAAATCGCGGTTATTAGACGAAATCCGAATCCGTGTGTTGATAGACAATAGCTTTGTATTGCGAGGATTTGCCAATACTGCCGATGTTCACCCGTTTGCGATATGGCGTGAGCCGTTGCGCCAATTGTGCCTTATCCCCGAATTGATAGATGACCAAAGCGCCTCTATCCTCAAACCCCTCGTGACCGATATTGAGACATTGCTCAATCGGCAAATTCCAGATGCACCCGCTTTATCTGGTCGGGCAGATTTGAATCGCTTTACCGATACCATCGCTCAAATCATCATCCGCCAAGCAGGGCAAGCGCAAACGGTGGTCTTGATTGAAGATTTACACGATGCCCCCCAATCTTTTTCGGTGATAGAACGGCTCATCAGCCAAGCACCGACAGGCTTATTTGTGGTTGTATCATCCTTGCCAACTAATGAATTTGTGAATCAGCTCGATGCCAATACCGCCATTCATTATGAATTGCCTCGTTTGGATGAGGCGCAAATTGCTCAATTGCTCGAAAATATCATGGGAGCAAATAG
>CALDGT010000401.1 GCA_937942935.1 uncultured Chloroflexota bacterium
CAAATGCCCCAGATAACACCTATTGCCGTGTGCTGATGAAAAATGGCGGTGTCGTGAGCTATTCTGGCGCAATCCCCGCCGATTTGATTGGGTTGGGTGTCGTTTTGGCGGTGGATGTATATCGCCTGCAAGGTGGCGCAACCGTCAACACCTTCCCAGATTATGCGCGGGTATGTTTGGCGGGTACGGGCAGATTGTTCTATATGGATGGTCGCAATGCCCCGCGCTTTAGCATCGAAATGCCCACCGAACAAGTGGACGGGCTAACCTGCGGATGGATTCCCGCACCGGGGACACTCATTTTGACGAATTAACCCCCTATTTTTTTATAGATGCGGAAGGATATATGCCCCGTTGGGGTAATCCTTCCTTACAAATCCAATAGAATTTTAGGGGCTAATCCGCCCGCCACCCCAAAAAATAAATAATTTTGAATAATTTTTGTAGTCCTTTACGTCTTTCATTTATAATCAAATAGATTCACTTATTTATCATGGAAGGAGATTTTCTGTGCGTCTTTTACCACGCTTGACTATTGCTTTGCTCATTCTCATGACACTTTCCATCGCAACCAAACCAGCTTATGCAACAGATGCCACCGTTTCGACATGCGATTTTGCATCCTTATCTGCCGCCGTCACCACCGCCAATACAGGGGGCGGGACGATTACCTTTGCTTGTAGCGGGACGATTGTTTTTGATACCATCTTGATAATCGCCGACAATGTGACCATCAATGCCAATGGAAACACGGTCATTTTTGATGAAATAGGTGATGATAATCAATTTTTTGCGGTCAATGGGGTTGGAACGCTCACACTCAACGGGCTGACCCTGCAAAATGCGAATGCGCTTCAGGGTGGCGCGATTTTTAGCAGTGGCACAGTGACCATCATCAACAGCACCTTCGCGGGCAATTCCGCAGAATATGGTGGCGCGATTTACAGCGCTAATGGGATAGTGATTATCAACAACAGCACCTTCGTGGGCAATTCCGCAATTTATGCGGGTGGCGTGATTAACAACGCGAACAATAACACGCTGACCATCACCGACAGCACGTTCATCGGCAATTCCGCAACCAATGGTGGCGCAATTTATAAATTTAGAAATGGACCCATCACCATCAGCAACAGCACCTTCATCGGCAATTCCGCAACTGAGGGTGGCGCGATTTACAGAAATGGCGATGGAAGCATTTCTAGTGACAATTCATATTACGAAAATAACACCTGCTTTGGCACAATCACCGATAACGGTGGCAACCTTGTGAATAATGCGGCGGGTTGCCCCGGTGATGAGGTTGTCATCCCCCCTGCCCCAACGCCTGCCGTCACCGTGTTGGGTTGTGCGTTGGATAGCACCGATGGCGTAGA
>CALDGT010000402.1 GCA_937942935.1 uncultured Chloroflexota bacterium
GCCCACCACAACCGAAGCGGTTGTCCCCCCCTCAGTCACACCAGAGCCAATCGCTCCAACGATAAATGCTCCGCCACCACCGCCCATCACACCCGATGGCAAAATGCCCGGTGATTTGCCCAAATTCAAGGTAGAAGAAGCGGTCAAGCCCACCTCAAAAGGCAAATATGAAGCTGTCCCTGTGCCAGAACTGAATATTGTTGAAGCAATTGAAGCCTATCTGCAACATAAGCTCAAATTCACACCCGAATTTGCGACTCGTGTTATTCATGTGTTGTCTGCGCCCGGTGGCGGTGTGCGTGTTCAGGTCGATAACACCTATTATGAAGCGGTTGGAGATGTTGCAGACCCCCAAGTCCGCACATTTTTGCAACAAACTATCGCTGAATGGCAAGCCCGTCAAAAATAATTTTTTAGGGGCAAAATAATGTTGCCCCTAAATCCACGTCTCACTCAGTGGGGCAATTTCTGGCTGATTTTTGGCATTGCGAATGAGCCTGCCCATTGGGCGTTTTGTTTCATGCGGAAAAATCATCACCGCATGAGTATCGAATGCCCATTGTTGCCAAATTCGTTTGGTTTCTAATGACACCATTGGCTCAATATCATAAGCAGTCATCCACGCCAATCGTTCAAAATGCACCGCAAAAGATGCCATATCACACACAAATGCCGCGTGTTCTCCCTTACTTTCGATACGAATCGCCATGAGACCGGGTGTATGACCGGGTGCGAGGATTCCCCAAATCCCCTCTGCTACTTGTGTATCCCCATATAACAAGCGCAATTGACCCCGCTCGCGTAATACATCCCAATTTTGAGAGATATAAGTAGACCGTGTGCGCTCATTAGGATGTGTCGCGTCTAATAATTCGCGTGCTTGTACCATATATTCGGCATTCGGAAAGGTGGGAATGATGGTTGCGCCATCTTCGGCAAACATCGTATTCCCTCCGCAATGGTCAGCATGAAGATGTGTATTGATGACTAAATCTATATCCGATGGTGAAACACCCAATCGTCCCAAACCATCTAATAATGTGCCATGCGGATAGGTTAAGCCCCAATTGGCACGCCCTTTTTCATCTAATTTTGTCCCCAAACCGGTATCTACAAGGATTTTTTGAGTTGGGGTTTGGATGAATAAACAATTGAGGCTCATTGGCACGAGGTTATTTTCGTCTGGTGCATAATATGCCTTGAATAAGGCACGCGGAACTAAGCCAAAAGGTCCGCCTGCATCGGCTTGCGTAAGTCCAGCATGAATGAGATGAATGGTAAAATCGCCTAGTTTCATCGGTCAATCTCTTAAATTTGTAACCACTCTCTAAATTGTGCGACTAGCTCACGCCGTTCATCATCGCTCAAAAAAGCCGATTGTGCGGCATTGAGCATAAATTGTTTGATGTCGTCTAAGGTGAAGGGTAGATATTGCATCACGCGCATGAGTTCGTCTGTGAGGGAAATACCACTCACTAATGGGTCGTCTGTATTAATCGTAATCGGCAAACCACTCGCCACTAAGACAGGCAGTTGATGTGCAGACATGTGTTTGACCACCCCACTATCTACATTGCTACTCGGACACACCTCTAAGGTGATATTGCGCTGAAGCAA
>CALDGT010000403.1 GCA_937942935.1 uncultured Chloroflexota bacterium
TATTGACCACACCCAAACATAAAATACCCTCATATTGATTGTCATAACAAACAGGGCTAGGGACATTTAATGTGATGCCATCATCTGGTAATGGTGGGATAATCGGTGTAGAGGTTGGCATCACGAATGAAGTGGCAATTCCCAATGGGGTGGCAGTGAGTGATTGTGTGAGATAAACCGTTAGCGTAATGGGTGGCATCAGGATGGCAGTTGCTTCTGGCGAGACAACATGATTTGTGCAACTGATAAGCAAAAGCACAATTATCAATAATACGACCAGTAATCGCCAATCAAAATAACTCATTGGCACGATTTATCCCTCATTATCCCAAGTGATGGGTTTCTTATCCCACATTATAACGCGAATCCTGTTTTATTGCGCGTAGGAACATGGTACAGTCATGGCAAAATATACAAAAAGGATGTCAAAATGGCAGAAAAGTTAGAAATTATTGTTGGAACACTGTTACGGGAGCAACACAAAACCATCGGCACAGCAGAATCCTGCACAGGTGGGTTAGTCGCGCATCTGTTGACCAATATATCGGGCAGTTCTGCTTATGTTTTGGGGGGCATCATTGCGTATGCCAACGAGATAAAACAAGGGGTATTGGGTGTGCAAGAAAAAACACTCATCGCACATGGCGCAGTGAGTGAACAGGTTGCTGGGGAGATGGCATTAGGAGCCATCCGCTTATTAGGGGTGGATATTGCTGTGAGCATCACAGGGATTGCTGGACCAAGTGGAGGAACACCCGAAAAACCTGTCGGACTTACTTATATCGGTTTGGCAGATAAAGGTGGCATTTATCAGGTTCAGCGACATATTTGGTCATCTGACCGCGAAGGAAATAAACTGGCTAGTGCAAATGCGGCGATGAATTTGGTTATCGAATACTTACGCCATTGACACCAAAATTTGACAATGAACTTATGTTTGGGTTACAATATAGAACAATCATTCCGAACATAGATATTTCACACCTTGTTGGTGATTAGTATAAAGGAAATTGGTCATGAAAGAATTTGAAAAACTATCGGAACGGCAACGGAATATTTTGTTTTTTATGGATCATTACATGACGGAACATGGTTTTCCGCCAACCATCCGTGATATTGGCGCGGCGACTGGAATTGATTCGACATCTGTCGTCAATTATAACTTGAATAAATTGGTAGATGCTGGCTTTTTGGAACGTGTCGCCTCAAAATCGCGCGGGTTACGCCTCATTAAGGCAATCCCCAATGGACGCAATGTCATGGTAAAAAGCACCGATTCTTTGTTACGAGTGCCTCATGTAGGGACAATCGTGGCGGGGCATCCTGTGAATGTAGAACCAGAAGTTGACCATGCTAATGCAGTAGAAGTGCCACAACAATGGTTATCTGGTGTAGACCCCAAAGATGTTTTTGCGCTCACTGTTCATGGCGATTCGATGATAGATGCCATGATTGCTGATGGCGATTTGGTCATCCTCCGCAAAACCACGACTGCCCGCAATGGCGACATGGTAGCAGTGTGGTTGGATGAACGCAACGAAACCACCCTCAAATATTTTTACGATGAAGGCAGTCGCATTCGTTTGCAACCCGCCAACCCAACCATGGGTCCCATTTTTGTAGATTACCGTCATTGTCAGGTACAAGGTAAGGTTCTCTCGGTCATGCGTCGTCTAAAATAAAAAGCGATGAAATACCATATCTTCATGGGCGAGGGCATATCCTTCGCCCATCATGAATTCATGTCCCTGTAATCAAATTTGCATACCATAAGGGTCATAATGATATGGTTATTTGATTTGAGGAGAATTTTGTATGACGCAAGAATATGGATTACCAATTGGAGAATCACTCCCCTCTTTTAGCGCCAAAGACGATGAAAATCAGCTTCATCAATTAGATGATTTAATGGGCGAAAATGGCTTGGTCTTGGCATTTGTATATGGAACATGGTGCGCCACCTGTGTCGAAGCCCTTCATGCCCTCACCCGATATGCCCCACAATTGAAAAAAGAAGGTATCAATGTGGCGGCTGTCCTTATAGATGACCCAGCAGACTTGCATAACTTTAAGGCGAGTTCGCCCCGCCCTGTTCAATTTCCACTCTTAGCAGATAAAGACGAAAGCATCCATAACATCTATAAAGCCGATTCATCAAAGGTCTATATGGTTATTGACCGCGACTATGTTTTGCGTCATAAATTCATAGACTTTGACGGGACACAAAAACCGAATTTGCCCACCTTATTGGGAGCAATTAAAGAGATGAATACCGCCAAAGAAAATTAACGGTTATTTTCAAACTCAATATAAGGGGGAAGTTTTATGCCCACTGCATGGTTTGGTCTGCTCATTGTTGGATTTATAGCAGGCATTTTATCAGGGATGTTTGGGATTGGTGGCGGTGTGGTCATTGTGCCAGCCCTCATCATCTTTTTGGGATTTAGCATCACACAAGCGACTAGCACCTCATTAGCGGCGCTCCTCATGCCTGTGGCGATTTTTGCGGTGTTGCAATATTATCGCCAAAAGTTGATAGATATTCGTGGTGCCGCACTCATTGCGATAGGTTTGCTTATCACATCGTGGTTTGGCGCAGATTTAGCCATCAATTTAGACAAAAAGATGCTACAGACTATTTATGGGATATTTTTGTTGTATATGAGCTGGCGCTTTATTGAACCCCGCCAATTATATTTTGATTGGGATGCCAAACGCAAAGGCATTGAACGCGCCAAACCCAAAGCCAGCACGACATCTGCCCCGCCAAATGTTTCACCACTTGTCCCGCTCGGGATTGGCTTGGTGGCGGGTATCGCTTCTGGAATGTTTGGGATTGGCGGTGGCGCAGTGATTGTGCCTGCATTGGTCGGATTTTTTAATTATGACCAAAAATTGGCTGTTGGGACATCGCTCGGCGCATTATTATTGCCTGTAGGGTTACCCGGTGTGTTACGCTATGGCGCAGAAGGCTTGCTCGATATTCCTGTGGCGATTTTGGTGGCAGGTGGGCTGGTATTAGGCGCATTCTTTGGCGCAAAAATTGCACTCGGATTACCATCGAAAACGGTCAAGCAACTCTATGGTGGGTTCTTAATTTTTGTGGCATTGCGCTTCATCTTTGGTTAAGCAAATTAGTTTTCTCAAACGCAATCTAGGCAATTCTTGACAATTGCCTAGCCTTTATTTGATGTATGATGAAATAAGCAGTAACTTTTGTCCAATCAATTTTATTGGTTATTTTATCATGTCGGCACAAGCACATCCAAAAACACATTCTGAAGCAATTGTAATTGAAATGAATAGTCAACAACCGTCTTGTTGCCCCTCATGCCACA
>CALDGT010000404.1 GCA_937942935.1 uncultured Chloroflexota bacterium
CAAATAACTGTCCTCGTTGCCGCCCTCTAAGAAATGATAATAACACCTTATAAACCTTTTTAACACTCTATAACCTATTATGAGGCTTTTTGAATGCCTTAATTTTGCCCCTGCCCTACCAAACGATGGACGTATTAAAGTTTCATCCCTAACACTGGTAGCGCATATCGGTCATTTGAACAATAATAAGCATAGGGGAATATAAAATTTCCCCCCCAAAAAACGATATATCATCACACGGAGGGTACACCATGTCAAAAATTCATTATCTTTCCCACTTAGCAATGTTTTTATTTTGCTTATTAACGATGGGTATTCATGCCCAAGAATCACCCACTGCGCCATTGCAACTTGCATATCAAGATGCGGGTGGCGCGGTGCTGATTTATCACGAATCAGATGGGACTACTACCACGCTAATACCTGCCTCCGATATTCCCCGAAATGCACAAGTGAGCGCCAAATTTTCACCCGATGGGCATTTTGTGGCGGTCTTAGTGTGGCAGGTGGTTGATACCTATTTATTCAATCCCGATGATGAGGGCAAAACGATTGGCGAAATGGGTTATAAAAATACGCTGTATGTGTATAACCTCGTCACGGGTGAGTTATTGTTGGGATACGACACCTTGCCCGCCGAATTTGTGATTAAACCACAAGAACGCGATGCCATGTTAGAAGCCGATTTTGGCGTGCAATGGTCGCCTAATTCGGACGGATTATTTTTTGTGCGCGGAACAGCCACACCTGTGGATGAATATACGACCAACGGCTATGGGTATCTGGTGCATTTTAACCTCCTCACGCAACAATTGACCGATTTACCCGCCACAGGTGGCACACCTTACGATTGGCAATGGTCAAAAAATGGGCAATACGCGGTGTATCGGAGTATTGATAATTTTGGCTCAGGTGCTGGATTTTCTACCAGTGGGGTGTATGTGGTGAATATGACCGATATAACCGCCATCAGCCAACGCGCGTTAATCGGTTGTTGCGATGATATTGTCTCGCACGGTTGGCTCAATTCGGGTGAATTTGTCTATTCGTATTTCAGCATTTTGGCGGGTGCGGCGGGGCTATTCGTTTATAATCCACAAACAGATAGCACCGTCGCTCTGTTGCCACAAGGTCAAAATAATTTGGATGGCAACGCGATGGATATTGACCCCACTACGGACGCGATTGTGGTGAGTGTATACGATTTTCCTGCTGATGAAGCCATTTTAGAGGCGGGTATATATGTGTATGAAAACCCACAAGATGCCGAGCCGATGAAAATCGCAGATATGATGAATGGTCGGCTATTTTTTGGCGCACCGTATCAGGTATATATCGGCTCAGAAGCGCCTATTATCTACAACATACAAACCAATCTGGCGGTAGCAGATAGTGCTATTTTACGGTATGTATATGGTGGTGGTCATAACCTATATTTCACCGAAGGCGAAACAGGGGCGCGGGCGTATGCCGTCAATACCGATGGCACACTGAGTATTTATGACAACATCCTGCCCAATGATTTGCTCAGTTCTATGCGTTATACAGATGCCTACTTCATCGGTTTCATCCCACATCATTATCAGGGACAAATGGGGTCTGATGTGGTGTATGTTGGAGCAAACGACAACCCAAGCACCACCCGAAGCGTGAGCATTGGCGCGGGGAATTTTCTGCTGGATGTAACTATCCAGTTTAATGATTGAGGATTGTAGCAAGCAATGAAGTCGTTGGATTGCAAAGCCAGCAACCAATGCGGTGAAATTTTTATTCTCGACTCTCATTCCATAGCCCTCTGATTAGGACTGCCTCATCATCCTGATTCTCATTAAATTGAGATCGCCACAGTTCATTTTTCATACCAGTTGATGGCGAACTGCTAATAATGTGGCTTGTGTACGGTCAGAGACCGCTAATTTGCTAAAAATGGCGGTAATGTGGTTACGGATTGTCCCTTCAGACAAATATAATCGCTCGGCAATTTCAACGTTACTCATGCCGACTGCGATGAGTTTGAGGATATCTTTTTCTCGCTCGCTTAAAGCCTCAAACACGGTTGTATTTGGTGTGATTTGTGTATCGGCTGATTTAAATAATTTGCCTGCGATATTAGAATCAACTGGTGTTTTACCGAATAGCGCCGTAAAGCCCATAGCTTTATCTATGGGGATATAAGGCGAACAACTGCTTGGCACGCTGTAATTTTGTTTTATATAATCAC
>CALDGT010000405.1 GCA_937942935.1 uncultured Chloroflexota bacterium
TTCAACATGCCAATGAATTGAATATTAGCACATTTGAGACAATCGGTGCGAGTGAACGTGGACGTTGGAAACGGGGACGTGCAAAGGTATTCACAGACCGTAATGACCGCCCGAAAGATGTACCAGAGAGCGAAGAAGTTTTATCTGAACTAAAAGATGTGGCGAGTCGGCGGATTGAACGCCCTCCAATGGGTGCTTTGCCCAAATTGTTCATCCGTATTGGGTTGATTGCGGTTTTGTTGGGGATTTTGGCGACTGGGATTTATCTGCTTGTACCAAGTGCAACTGTGAAAATTATCCCTGCTGTTCAACAGATTGAGCAGAGTGTGCAAATTGTGGTGAATCCCGACCCAGCTTTTACCTCAATTGATGTCGAAAATAGTATTTTGCCTGCTACTGTCCTTAAAATTGAAGTAGAAGAAACTTCGTCTATTCCAACAACCGGTGTTCAAGAATTTGGTAGTGGTTTGGCAATTGGGGAAGTTACTTTCACCAATCAAACCGCTACACCATTACTCATCCCATTGGGGACAACCGTTAGCACCACCGATGACCCGCCCATTTTATTCCGTACCACGCAAGAAGCAGAAATTCCTGCAAATGGAGAATTGACACTACCAATTGAAGCCTTACCCAGTTCTGCTGGCGAAATTGGCAATGTGGATGTTGGGCGAATTGTGACGGTTGTTGGTCCGTTGGGCGAACAAGTGACGGTGAATAACCCTAACCCGACAGGGGCGGGTGTGGCACAGGTGGAACGTGCGATTACAGAGGCAGACCGCCAAACCTTAGAATTGACCCTCAACCAATTGCTTCAAGAACGTGCTTATAACGAGATTCAAAACTCAAACCAAATTACACCAGACGATTATGTGTTGTTTGATACCTTGCAAATTGTTGAAGAGCGCGAAGATTGGAAACAATGGAGTGGGGATGTTGGCGATTTACAAGATACCCTCACATTGACTAAACGGGTTGTTGTGCAGGTGTTGGTGGTGAATACGCGCTTGGGCAAGCAAATTGTTTTTGCACAAATGGCGCGTCAGGTCTTACGTGGGCGGAGCATAGACCCCAATACGATTGAATATACAACAGGTGATGTTTTGGTTACACCGAGTACCGTTTTTTTTACCATGTCGGGGAGATGTGTTGCGCGGGCGCAAATAGACCCTGAAGCTGTAAAATCGCAAATTGCTAATCAATCATTTACCGATGCCATAGATTATTTATTGACACGAGTGGATATCGACCTTAATACTGTCCCAGAAATTACCTTTGAACCCGATTGGATGTGGCAAATGCCCGCCTTGCCCATGCGAATTACACTCATTATTGAGGAAAATACACAATGACCGATATTTTAGAATTTCCTGCACAAGGCAGATTACTTGGGCTTGACCACGGGCTAAAACGTATTGGTGTGGCGGTGTGTGATGAAATGCGAATTATTGCCCGCGAATTGACCATCATCACGCGCCAATCGAAACAAGAAGATTTTGCTAAGATTGCTCAAATTGCCCAAGAGCAAGGGGTGAAAGGGATTGTCATCGGGATTCCATTAGACTTAGACCGCCAAGAAGGTGAATATACCCGCGCCGATACTGTCCGACTTTGGGCAGACCGTTTGCGAGAAGTGGTCAATTTGCCTATCACTTTTTGGGATGAACAATTTTCGAGTGTGGATGCACAAGATATTGCCAAACAAAAAAAACGCAAACCAACCGACCCCATAGATGATTTATCGGCGCGGGTGATTTTGCAACGCTATTTAGATGATAAAAGTGGGTGATTTGCTGATGTTCTCCCTA
>CALDGT010000406.1 GCA_937942935.1 uncultured Chloroflexota bacterium
GATATTGGCTTAAAATATACCATGCGGGCATCGAATAAACGCATAGAAGTATTGGTTGGGCAAACATCTGGCACAATTTATGCAGACCCAAAACGAGTTGGGCAAATCCTCGAAAATTTGGTGAGCAACGCTGTGAAATATAGCCCTCCAGATAAACAGGTGCATATTTGGTCAGAGAGTGAGAATGATGGGACATATATCCGCGTGCGAGATTGGGGTGTGGGGATTCCACCCGCAGAACGTGACCGCCTTTTTAGCGAATTTGGCAAATTAAGCTCACAACCCACAGGCAATGAAAATAGTATTGGGCTTGGGCTATGGGTAGTCAAACAATTAGCACAAGCGATGAATGGCGATGTTGGGGCAACATTTCCAGATGAAGGCGGGTCTATTTTTTGGGTACGTTTACCCAGTCATCCGCCCTCATAAACCACCCAATCTGGCGCGAGTTCATCACCGTCAAACCATGTGAGCCGTTGCAAATGCTCCCCATTGATTTGAATGATATACAAATCGAATTCAATGCCTTGCCTATCAGACGCAAAAATAATACTTTGACTATCATCTGACCATTCTGGATGTGTATCCTCAAAAATACGGTTATCATCCTCTGGGGGAATTTGTGTTTCTGTTTGTGAGATAACGTCATAGACAAAAATGCGCGACCCTCTATCGCCATCTTTGATATAAGCTAATTTTGTGCCATCTGGCGACCATGCGGGAAATGAGGCATTTTCTGCGAATAGGCGCATATTGACGCGATTAGTGGTCGCGTTTTGGATGCCTTCGGGGATAGTGAATAAATAAATTTTAGACCCTGCGTTGGTTGTTTCTGTGAATGCGATTTCTTCTCCATTTGGCGACCACGCATAATGAATGATGTCGAGTCCTTCTAATGGGCTGATGAGCATTCGCATTTCGCTTCCATCGGCACGACCCATAAATAGCCCATAGCGCCCGTTTTGTGTTTTGGCATGAAAGCCGATGAATTGGTCATCATAAGACCATGCAGGCATGGCTTTATCATATGCGATGGCTAAACCACCCATATTGCCCTCTGGCACAAAGGGGGTTGTGATGTTATTTGTGTCTGCCATTGGCATAATGAATATGTTATATGACTGATTGGCATTGGCGTGATACGCGATTTGTGTGCCATCGGATGACCATGCGGGATACCGTTCATTTATGCGGAGTGTTGTGGTTAGCCGAATGACATTTTTTGTTGGCAGGTCTAGCATGAATAAATCCCAATTATCGCTATTGGGAGAGATGTTGCTCATATAGACAAGTCGTGGGCTAGGGGGTTTTGCTCCCCCTAACCATAGCGCGATGATACAAACGCCACCTATCATGATGCTCACAATAAAAAAAGTGCGTATGATATTGGCGATAAAAAATCTCATGATTCTGGTGTTCCTTCTGTGATGCTATCGGCGGGGATGGTCTCCCACACAGGAAATAAATTGTTGCCATTCTCCGTTAATTGACGTTTATTTTCTCCATTTTGTTCCATCACATAAATATGCCAATTCCCCGACTCATTCGACATATAGACAATTTGTGTGCCATCTGGCGACAGTTGTGCGTCTCCGGTGAATTTTTCATTTCCGATAGGGCGAATATTGTTTCCATCGGCATCCATCAGAAAAATTGGTAATTCGCCTGTCATTAGGATTTCAGCTTCATTCGAGACGAACAAAATGGTTTTGCCATCGAGCGAATATGTCCCATGAAAGACCGAATAATTAAAATTGGTGAGTCGTTCTGGGGTGCCACCTGTTCGTGGGACACGATATAAATTTTCGTTGTCATCTACCCGATTGGTGTTATACAAAATAAATTGGTCATCTGGCGACCATGACCCAAACCAATCTCTTGCCCCATTAACACCATCTTGTGTGAGGCGAATTTTATCTCCTGTGGGTGATTGAACAAATAAATCGAGGTTCAAATTTGCAATCTCTGATGATAGTTGCCAACCATCACGAGAATAGCTTGGGTCCCACTGAAAACGTTGTTCTTGTGCAACCGACATGATGGCGCTGATAATATCCAACACGCGAAAGTCTGTGCCATCTGGACGGACTTGGGCGGGACCCATCTCGACGCCACTACGATTTGTTAGCATATTTATCATTTTGCCATCAAACGCATAACTGGGAAAATACTCATGACCATCGCCTTCTTGTGTCAGATTGTTGAAGTCGCCATCTGCCGAAAGTGTGACCACATCCCACGACCCATCCATATCCGATGTGAAGGCAATCCCGCCATTCAGACGGGCTAATTCCACTTCGTTGCCCTTAAAAAATAAGTTATAAACAACGACTGCACCAATACCAACCAACACCACAATAGCTAAACCAATAACCAATAACAATCTCTTTTTCATCAAAATCCCTCAAGTCTCTAAGTGACATCCTCTATTTTGGCGCAAATTCTAACTTTATGCGATACCTTCGTAAGATGTGGGTTAGATTTTATAAATTTTTGGGATATTGTTGTCACAACCAACCGAGATGGTGATAAAATGATGGATAATGTTTCGTTCTTGAGGTAACTTATTTAGGAATAATCGTATGGCAAATCTTCGCTTAGAAATCCCCAACGCAACAGCTATTTATGACCCCGAAACGCATGTTGCTAAAATAGAATATCGGGGTATTTTGGATGGTGATGTCACCATTCAGGTTTATGACTGGCTAGATGAACTTTATCATGATGTTGGGATAGATTCGATTTTGGGTCAAATTTTTGATTTTCGCAAAGTCCAAGCCTTTGAAGAGAGCAACCTAAGCACTGCCCGTCGTACTAGCAATCGCATGAATATGCGTGTAGATACCAGCAATATCCCTGTGGCGTTGTTGGTCAATGATTTTTATCACGAAGAAATTTTACGTGGGTCTATGCGTATTCCTGCCGAGCATGTTCGCAAACGCATTGTCTGGAGTGAAGATGAAGCGTGGACATATATCAAAAATTGGCATAGCGACAAAGAAAATCAGACATCGAATTAATCAACAAAAATCCCCTCATATAGAGGGGATTTTGTTTTATTGTTGCTATTTTGTGAATTTTAGCAAGAACCGCCAAGTGTGAAGGTCTTGATAACCAAGTTATTGCTTTCGTTAGTCTCGGCAACGGTGTTATTAGAATCAATAATCACACGCATTTCGTGTTGTTGACCGCCCCCATTATTGAGGTTGAATGACGAAGGCGATACAGCCACAAAGTTCCCACCCGGATTGATGGGTGATGATAAGGTGATGGTTGCGGTGTAGCCTTCCAAATAATTACCAGCCCAGAAATCTTGGAATTCTACGCGGAAGGTTGTCCCCGCAGGGATTGCCGATGAACCTAAGTTAGTGAGGTTAACCGCAACATTAAACGACACACCACAGCTTGGGTTGGCGGGGTCTAGTGCTGGCAATGCGCCTGCTAAATCTGCACCACCACTAGGGGGTTGTGTCGCAGATGGGCGGGTGGGGGCGATGGTTGGGGTGGCGGTAGCGGCGGGGCGTGGGGGCGGGGTGATGCGTTG
>CALDGT010000407.1 GCA_937942935.1 uncultured Chloroflexota bacterium
CATCGCCGCTTTTTCGCCAGCACGTTCTGGATTGGTGTTCATGGTAAAAAATTCGGCTTCGGCAGGGCGAGGCGCACCAAATAAATCCACAAATTTCTGATTAAATGTGCTTTAAGTCGAATAGTGATAACTGAAGTAATCCATATTCATGCGGAAGCTACCATCTTCGGGCGATAGATGAAATAGTTTTTCCACCTTATCCATATAACGAGGCACACCATACGGCGACATGCCCATCACTTTGTATTCACCATTGTTCACACGGAAACCAAGCCAAGCCGTGAAAGCAGAATATAACAGACCAAGTGAATGTGGGAAGCGTTGTTCGCTGAATAAATTGATTTCATTTGTGCCAGATTGACCGGGACGATAACTCCGTGCAGTGCCAAGTGTGGTAGTTGTCCATTCCCCCACCCCATCCACTGTAAGGACAGCGGCTTCGTCAAATGGACTGGCGAGGAAGGCACTCGCCGCATGGCTCATGTGATGGTCACAGAATAAAATTTGTTTGGGCTTAATCCCAACCTCTTTTTGAATGACACTTTTCACCCACAATTTTTCTTTGAGCCATACATTAATTGCTTCAAACCATAACCCCGATGATTTTGGAAAGGTGTTGAAAGTGGTTTGCAAAATACGTTCAAATTTGACCAATGGCTTTTCATAAAAGACCACATAATCAAGTTCTTTGTTGGTGATGCCTGCTTGCTTGAGGCAGAAGGCAATCGCTTTGGCAGGAAAGCTACTATCGTGCTTTTTCCGTGAAAATCGTTCTTCCATCGCCGCCGCAACCAAGCGCCCATCTTTAATCAGCGCCACAGCCGCATCATGATAGAAACAAGAAATACCGAGTATATACATATAAAACCTATAGTTAACCTTGTTCGCGTGCAGAGTTCAAATCGGATGGAATGGGGGTACGCTTTACCCAAGACGGAGTAAGGCGATTTTTTCCGCGAATGACCATTGGGTCTATCAATAACCGAGACCCAACACCGAAGGGGACAAGAATCGTAAAGTACAATAGGCGGGCAATAACCTTGCCCTGAACATCGCCCAAAACTGAGCCAATGATGTTAAATCGTTCCCATGCTAATCGCAAAATAGGCAAAATGATTCACCCTTTATCTACACAATCAATAACGGGTAAACATGATAATGAGATTTTGATAGCGTGTCAATGAGTCATTCATCGGAACGGGGATAATAGATACGTCCTTTTAATCTTTCGGGCAACCGATTTTGCTCTCCATACATCTGATAACCATCTCCATAACCCAATTCTTTCATCAGTTTGGTCGGGGCATTACGTAAATGGAGTGGAATCGGTAAATTGCCATGCTCTGCAACATCATCTAGCGCCTTAAAATAAGCATCATATGCCATCCGATTTTTTGGCGCAGACGCTAAATAAGCGGTCCCGTGCGCCAAATTGATTTGACATTCAGGGTAGCCAATCGTCTCAACTGCCTTAAACACCTCATTCGCCACAACAAGCGCCGTTGGCAATGCCATTCCAATATCTTCACTGGCAAATATCACCATACGTCGTGCAATAAATTTGGGGTCTTCACCTGCGTGTACCATCCGCGCTAAATAATATAATGCCGCCGAGACATCCCCCGCCCGCATACATTTGATATACGCGCTAATCGTGTCGTAATGCTCCTCATTCGCCTTGTCATAACGCAAATGCTTCGATTGTAACGCCGATTTGATATGGTCAATCGTCAACTTGCCATTGGCATCGTCCGCATACAAACGCGCAGTCGCTTCGAGTAAATTTAGGGCATTTCGCCCATCCCCATTCGCAAAACTAGCTAAAAATGTGATTCCATCTTCATCCAACGAGATACCTAATTCAGTCAATCCGCGCATAACCACTTCTCGCAAATCATCTTCGCTGAGTGATTGCAATGTGAATACCTGACAGCGCGAAAGTAATGCCGAAATCACCTCAAAACTGGGATTTTCGGTGGTTGCACCGATGAGTGTAATCGTGCCGTCTTCAACATACGGCAACAAGAAATCTTGTTGTGCCTTATTGAATCGGTGAATTTCATCCAAAAACAGCAACACCCCTTTGGATGATACCCCACCCGCTAATTTTTCCAGAGGGGTCAAATTGCCCTGCCCCAAAGTCACCACACGGCGCAAATCATCCTTTCCCGCCGATACAGCCGATAAAATCACCAATTCCATGCCAATATGATGCGCGATAATCCGCGCAAGGGTCGTCTTACCCACACCGGGCGGACCCCAAAATATCATCGAATGAATTTTATTTTGTTTGATGGCTTGATAAATCGGCTTGCCCACCCCCACCAAATGCTTTTGACCAATAAATTCATCTAGCGTGGTGGGGCGAATTTTATCGGCTAATGGTTGCGTTTTCATGATATTATTCACTGTCAGATTTTCATGGATAAAGGCTATAATTCTCACAGTCTAATTATATCACAGGAGAGAACATCTGTGGCAAAAAAACCAGTTATGCTCATCATTCTTGATGGTTGGGGAATTCGTGAATTTGAACACGGCAACGCGGTTGCATTGGGGAAAACCCCCAATTATGACGGTTGGATGAAAACCCGTGAACGCGCCATTGTAGATACCTTTGGCGAACATGTCGGACTCACACCCGGTCAAATGGGTAATTCCGAAGTCGGACATCTGAATTTAGGCGCAGGGCGCGTGGTTTTTCAAGATATTGCCCGCATCGAAAATGCTATTTCAACAGGTGCATTAGCCAACGACCCCGTTATCACCAAACAATTCGCTTATGCCAAAGCCAACGGCAAAAATGTCCATCTCATCGGTTTATTGGGACCGGGCGGTGTGCATAGTTACGAAGGACATCTATTCGCATTACTCGACATCAGCCAAAAACAAGGCATTAACCCCGTGATTCATGTCATCACCGATGGACGGGATACACCCCAAGAGAGTGGCATCGGCTTTTTGGGTAATTTGACCACCAAAATGAAACAATATGGTGTGGGGCAAATTGGGACTGTCAGTGGGCGCTATTATGCGATGGACAGAGATAAACGTTGGGAACGCACCAAACTCGCTTTTGATGCGATGGTCAATCGCAAAGGCGAAACAGCTTCATCTGCCGAAGAAGCCATCAAACAATCATATGCCAAAGGCACAACCGATGAATTTATCCTGCCAACCGTCATTGGTGATAACCCCAATTTATCTATTCAAGCAGGTGATGTGTTACTGTTCTACAATTTCCGTTCAGACCGTATGCGCCAAATCACACAAGCATTTGCTGTGCGTGATTTTGAAGGTGCGAGCCATTTTGCGCCAATTGAAGGGCTAAAATTCATCACATTCACCGAATATATTGAGGGATTGCCCGTAGACATTCTTTTCCCACCCGATTACCTGAACAACACCCTCGCAGAAGTCATCAGTAAACACGGCAAAACCCAATATCATTCTGCCGAAACAGAAAAATATCCGCATGTGACCTTTTTCTTCAATGGTCGCCGTGAAGAACCCTTTGCAGGTGAATCCCGCCAAATCATCCCATCGCCAAAAGTGGC
>CALDGT010000408.1 GCA_937942935.1 uncultured Chloroflexota bacterium
GCGTGAAAATGATTCTATGTTAAACTGATTTTGTTGCTAGGGAAAATGGAGGAATAAAATGACACAACCACAAGAACCCAACGAAGCTACTCATCCAGACATGTTTCGATATTATCAAAATGGGCGTGCATTGCAATCTAAAGGACAGCACCAGCAGGCATTAGAATCCTTTCAGAATTGTATCAAATCCACTGATATTTTAGGTGTGATGCAATATCAAGATATTATGATGTGCATCGCCTTTTGTCATGCCGATTTATCTCAATTTGAGCAAGCGATTAGCATATACGAGAAATTAGACCGTGTACTGAGCTTTGAGGGGGAATGGTATAAAGAACTAGGCAAACAAAAATTAATTGTCCCCGCCAGCTTTCCTACCAGCAACACCGCAACCATGGTCAAAGCCAAAGTATATGATTCAATGGGCATCGCTTATGACCGCATGAGAAAAGCAGATGAGGCAAAATCGGCATTTGGCAAAGCCATTCGGCATTATCGGTCATTAGATGATATGGGGAGCATCGCCAACACCTTTAATATGATGTCTATGGGGTATCAGATACGGGAAGATTGGGGCGGGATGAAAAAACTAGGTGACTATGTGCTTCAGGTGGCAGATAAATTGGAGGCAGAAGGCAAAAATGTCATGCCCATTCGCTTTAATGGATGGCGGTTGATCATACAAGCCAGCACCAATTTAGGCGACTTAAAAACATCAGTCGTGTATCAAGAAAAGGTTGTAGATTTTATGCGCCAAACCAATAACCCACAATTGCCCCACTTTGCCAAAATTTTAGAAGCAACCAAGCGTCAACTTGGTCAATAAAAATCATCAGGCGGATGATTGTTGTTTATCCGCCTGTTATCTCATTTCGACAAGCCCACAATCAAAATATCCAGAGCCGTTTCGGGTTCAATCATCCCGACCTTCATCTTAAAATCGTATTCTTGCAACGTTTTATAGATATGCTCCAAATCATTGAGCGAAAAGGCTTTGCTTTGGCTGATATACTCCCCTGCCGATTTCACCCCCAATATATCCGCTAATGGTGTGCCATCGTTGGGCGCAGATAAATATTCTTTGGTGAGGAGTAAAAAACGAAATTGTCGGATAATCATCCCCATAATCCCAAACGGGTCGTTACTCTTTTTATCCATCAACAATTGATGAATCCGTTCCAGCGCATTTTTGCCCCTGCCCTCGGCAATATCTTTAATCGCGCCCCAAATGGTCACTTCTGGCAGGTAGCTGGTCATCACTTCGACATCGGCTTCGGTGATGATTTTGGCATCGCCAACATAATCGGCGAGTTTGCACAGTTCATTATCTGCCCCGCGCAAATCTGTCCCCACCACCAACGCCAAAGCGCGGGCGGCAGTTTCTTCTAATTGCACCTCATACACTTTTTGAGCGCGATTCATGAGCCAGCGCGGTAAATCTCTTGGGATGGCACATAATTTAATTTGAACATGGTCTGGTGGCAATTCTTTGAGCGCCTTAAGGATTGGGTGTGCATCGGGCAAGGTTTCACGCTCAACAAATATCAACCGCGCCCATGCGGGCAGATGTGGCAATTCATCGGCAAGGCGAGCAATCCCCGCCTTACCTGTTTCGCCTGCGCCCTTGCGGGTAAGCCACTTGAGCATCCCACGCACAATCACCATCCGCGCATCTGCCAAAAATGGATAAGAGCTGACGGCGGCGATAATTTCTGGGACATCGGTCACAGAACCATCAAATTCGCTGATATTAAAATCGGCGTTGGGAGATGTCCCCATCTCCCCGCGTAATTTTTCGAGTGATTCTTCTATGCCGACATCATCTTCACCATGTAAAACAATTGCGCGTGCGCTCATGGGTTATTCCTCACATTATTCTTTTTCGTATGCTGTGCCGACAGCTTTCGGCGCGATAGCCCGTCCGACCAACCCCGCGAGGACAATCATAGTGATGATGTAGGGGGTCATCTGGACAAATTGTACTGGAATCGGCACTTGGAGCAATTGGAAGCGGGTATCGAGCGCCTGTGCAAAACCGAATAATAATCCGCCCGCCGCCGCCCCGAATGGTGTCCACTTGCCAAAAATCATCGCCGCCAATGCGATGAACCCTGCCCCACTGGTCATACCATCATCAAACCCGCCTGCGGTTTCGAGTGAAAACCATGCGCCTGCCAACCCTGCGATGAGTCCACCGATAATCACATTGATATAGCGATTGCGTTGGACTTTTACGCCGAGTGTATCTGCCGCACCCGGATTTTCGCCAACAGCGCGTGTTCGCAAGCCCCAACGGGTGTAATACAAAATGATGTGTGTGCCGATGACGATGGCAAACATGGCAAAAAAGATGGGTCTGCCTGTGAATAACACCTCACCCAAGACAGGTAAATCGCCCAAGACGGGCAATTTGATGAGCGCCAGTTTTTCGACAGACGCATCTGATGTGACCAACACTTCGACACGGATAAAACTGGTCAATCCTGCCGCAAAAATATTAATCACCGTCCCGCTAATGATTTGGTCGGTTTTGAAGGTAATCGAAAGCCATGCGTGTAACAATGCCATCAAACCGCCCGATAGGGTCGCAATCGCCACACCCAACCATAAGCCATTTTGACCGGGGATAGTTTGCGAGACAACGGTATAGGTGACATATCCAAAACAAGCACCTGTGAGCATCATGCCTTCAATGGCGATATTGACCACGCCACTCCGTTCACACCAAATCCCCGCCATCGCACCGATGATAATGGGGGTTGCCAACCGAAAACTCGCGCCCAACATCGAGACGATATTGGTATCTTTGCCCGCCGCGGCGATGACTAACACCATCGGGATGAGCAATGCCCCACTGACAATCAACCCAAGTGAACGGGCGCGGGCAGTTTGAACACCGCCGATTTTACTGATGGCAAATGCCCCACCGACCAAATAGATGATAGCAACAACGATTGTAAATCCGAGTGTGGGGATAGATAAATCGAATGTCAACGATGGGTTGTTATTTGGGAAGCGTAATACTGAATACGCATCTGGTGAGATACTATTCGGCACACTGAGGAGCAACACCGCGCCCAATAACACAAATACCACACCAAAAAAAGATGTCCGATTGAACAGTAATTTTGTCACACGAGTCATCATCAACCTCCCCAACCTTTAGAAATAATCGCCGCCGCTTTTTCTTCTGCGGTTGCTTTGCGGACACGCCACAAGACACGGATGATGGCATCTGCCGCAATAAACATGATAATCAGGGCTTGGATAATCCCGACTAAGTTACTCGATAATCCCGCATTGGCTTGCATGAGACCGCTACCCGTGAGCAAACCACCCCATAACAACCCAGAGAAAATCATATTACGTGGGTTATTGCGTGCCAACAATGCCACCGCAATCGCATCAAAACCCAAACTGGGCAAAAAGACGGGTTGCATATATTTATCCACACCACTCATATAAACTGTGCCAGCCAAACCTGCCAGCATCCCGCTTAATGTCATGGCTAAAACAATATTCCATTTCACATTCATGCCTGCATATCGCGCCGCATCTGGATTTGCGCCGACTGTCCGCAATTCAAACCCGATGGTGGTACGGTTGAATAACCAAGTGACGAACATCACCGCAAAAATCACAACCACCACACCGATAT